>JAICEG010000010.1 GCA_025924295.1 Vicinamibacteria bacterium | reverse complement strand
TCGCGGTTCGACGCCACGCTGTAGGCATCGAAGATCGCGTGCGCAATGGTGCGGTCCTTGACCACTCGCCGGTTGACGAAGACGTTCTGCGGCCCGCGCGTCGGCCCCTGCTCGGCGAGCGCCGCGATATAGCCAACCAGGCTGACGTCGCCGCTCTCGCGCCGGACGTCGACAAGATCGCCGCGATCCCCATACAGCTGATAGAGCCGGTCCCGCAGTGTCGCCACTGGTGGGACCTGCAGCACCTTCCGTCCCGAGCTCGTCAGCGTGAACCCCACCTCCGGATAACACAGCGCCAGTTGCGTGACGATGCGAGAGACCTGGGCGGACTCGGCGCCATCCGACTTGAGAAACTTGCGCCGCGCCGGGAGGTTGTAGAAGAGATCAGCGACCTCGATCGAGGTGCCCTCCGGCATGCCCGCGTCCGTCACGGAAGCGATGGTCCCGCCATTGACGCGGATGTCCGTGCCGGACGCCGTGCCGCGGGCGCGCGTGCGCAGGGTGAAATGCGACACCGATGCGATGCTGGGCAGCGCCTCTCCCCGGAATCCGAGGGTCGCAATCCGCGCCAGGTCGTCGGATCGCCGGATCTTGCTCGTCGCGTGACGCTCGAGGGCGAGCCGCGCGTCTTCAGGCTCCATCCCCTCGCCATCGTCCTCGACGCGGATCAGTTTCTTGCCACCGAACTCCACGGTGATGGCAATTCGTCGCGCACCCGCGTCCAGCGAGTTCTCGACCAGTTCCTTGATGACCGAGGCCGGTCGCTCGACGACTTCACCAGCAGCGATCTGATTCGCGAGATCGTCGGGGAGTCGATGAATCTTGCCCATTGGACGGTTATCTAACCACGAAGGCCACGAAGGGCAGCGAAGACGCATGTCTTGAAAACGCAGAGATCCCAGCGATCTCTGCGTTTAGATCTTCGTGAGCTTCGTGACCCTCGTGGTTTCAGATCCATTTATTGAGCCGAAACAGAGCAAGCATGGCGAGGCTGACCGCCGCCATGATCCCGCCAATCCACCAGAACTGCGCACCCGGCCCGCCCGGCAGGTGCGGCAGCTCGATGTTCATGCCCCACATCCCGGTCAGCACGGTGAGCGGCAGGAAGATCGTCGACATCACCGTGAGGACCTTCATGATCTGATTCAAGCGATTCGACACGCTCGCCAGGTTCACCTCGAGCACACCGTTCATCCGATCCTGAAACAGAATCACCTCTTCGGTGGTGCGAACGACGTGGTCATAGACGTCGCGGAAACGGAAGGCCATCTCGTCCGAGATCATCGGGAACTCGCGACGGGCCAGGCGGCCAATCGCATCGCGCTGCGGCACGAGCACGCGTCGCATCTGCGCCAGCTCCCGCTTGACGTTCATGAGATGCCCAACCATTTGCGTGTGGCCCGCCATGGCACCTTCTTCGAGCGTCTCCACGCGCTCCTCGATGGCTTCAGTGACCGGACGGTAGTTGTCCACCATCAAATCGACGATCCGGTGGCACAACGACACGGGCCCTTCGCTCAGCAGGTGCTCATACTGCCCGCACGCATGACGCAGCCGTTCGACGCTGCGTGATACGCCGTCGTGCACGGTCGCCAGGAAATTGCGACCGAGAAAGAAGTCGATGTCGCGCGTGGCGAAGCCGTGCTCCGAGTCCACCTGGCTGTCGATGCCATGGAGCACGAGGTAGAGATAGTTGGGATACTGCTCGACCTTGGGGAATTGAAGCGAGCTGCGGGCGTCCTCGACCGAGAGCGGATGGAAGTGAAAAACGTCGCTCAGCACGGCGAACTCCTCGTCGCTCGGGGCCGCCAGGTCGACCCACACCTTCGTCGTCGAGGATGCGGCGAGCCAGGCGGGATCGACTTGATCCGCCTGCCTCGTCGCGCCGTTTTCGTGAACGTAGACCGAAATCAATCCCCTGCCTTCGACGAGAGCGCCGCCTGCGCCGCGGCCAGCCGCGCGACGGGCACGCGGTACGGCGAGCAACTCACGTAGTTGAGCCCCACCTTCTCGAAGAAGTGAATCGACGACGGGTCGCCCCCGTGTTCACCGCAGATGCCGAGCTTGATATCGGGCCGGCTCTTGCGGCCCTTCGTTACGGCGATATCCACGAGCTGACCGACGCCGCCCTGATCGATCGTGGCAAACGGGTTCTTCTTGACGATCTCGAGCTCGGAATAGGTCGGCAGGAACGATCCCGAGTCGTCGCGCGACATGCCCAGGCCGGTCTGCGTGAGATCGTTGGTCCCGAAGCTGAAGAACTCGGCGGACTGTGCAATCTCGTCTGCCGTCAGTGCGCCACGCGGCACCTCGATCATCGTGCCGACGAGGTACTTGAGCTTCACCTTCTGCTCCTTCTCGACGTCGCGCGCCGCCTGATGGACGACATCGATCTGCAGATCGAGCTCCTTCTTGAACGCGACCAGCGGGATCATGATCTCGGGCTGAACCTTGATGCCCTCCTTCTGAACGATCGCCGCCGCCTCGAACACCGCACGCGCCTGCATCGCCGAGATCTCGGGATAGCCGATACCGAGGCGGCAGCCCCGGAACCCGAGCATTGGGTTGAACTCGTGCAGCTGGTGAACCCGTGACTGGATCGTTTCGACCGGCACACCGAGCTTCTTCGCGAGATCTCCCTGTTGTTCCGGCGTGTGCGGCAGGAACTCGTGGAGCGGGGGATCGAGGAACCGGATCGTTGCCGGGTAGCCTTTCAGCGCACGGAAGATGCCGGCAAAGTCCTCACGCTGATACGGCAGCAGCTTGGCCAGTGCGGCCTTCCGCGCCTCGAGGGTCTCGGCGAGGATCATCTCGCGCATTGCGTCGATGCGGTCCCCTTCGAAGAACATGTGCTCGGTGCGGCACAGGCCGATGCCAACCGCGCCGAACGCAATCGCATTCTCCGTTTGTTCAGGTGTGTCGGCGTTGGTGCGCACGTCCATTCGCGAGGCGTCGTCGCACCACTTCATCAGCTGCTGGAAGGCCTTGAACTTCTCGGTCTTCCTCGCGGCTTGGTCGCCGTTGATGAGGCCAGCCACGATCTCCGAAGGCGCGGTCTTGACCTTGCCGGCATAGACCTTCCCGGCGGTCCCGTCGATCGACATCCAGTCGCCTTCGTTGAACGCCTGCCCATCGACGGTCACCTTGCGACCCTGGTAATCCACTTCGACCGCGGCTGCACCGCAGACGCACACCTTGCCCATCTGCCGGGCAACAAGCGCCGCGTGTGACGAGACGCCGCCGCGCGCCGTCAGGATGCCTTCTGCCGCAATCATGCCGCGGAGATCTTCGGGGGATGTCTCGACGCGCACGAGCAGCACCGGCTCACCCTTTTCGGCCGCCGTCACCGCACGCTCGGCATTCAGATAGATCCTCCCGGATGCCGCACCTGGACCAGCGGGCAACCCGGTGGCGATGGCCGTTGCCTTCGCCACTTCGGCCGTATCGAACACGGGCGCCAGCAACTGCTCGAGCTGGTCGGCGGGATTTCGCATCACCGCGGTCTTCCAGTCGATCAGCTTCTCCTTCTGCATGTCCATCGAGAACTTCAATGCGGCCATCGCCGTGCGCTTGCCGTTGCGCGTCTGGAGCATGTAGACGACGCCATCCTCGATGGTGAACTCGAAGTCCTGCACGTCCTTGAAGTGGCGCTCCAGTGTCTGGCGGATCCGCTCCAGCTCCTGGTAGGCCTTCGGCAGGTGCTTCTTCAGCTCGCTGACCGGCTCCGGGGTGCGCACGCCCGCAACGACGTCTTCGCCCTGTGCGTTGATGAGGAATTCGCCGTAGAACTCCTTCACGCCATTGGCGGGGTTCCGCGTGAAGGCAACACCCGAGCCAGAGGTGTCACCCGTGTTCCCGTACACCATCGCCTGAACGTTGACCGCCGTCCCCCACTCGCTCGGAATGTTGTATTTGCGCCGGTAGACGATCGCGCGATCGTTCATCCAGGAACCGAAGACGGCGCCAACGGCGCCCATCAACTGCTCCCACGGCGACGCCGGGAAATTCTTGCCGACGCGCTCCTTGACGAGCGCCTTGAAGCGGACGACCAGTTCCTTCAGATCGTCGACCGTGAGCTTCGTGTCCTCGATGTCCTGGTGATAGCGCTCGTGCTTGAGCCCCTCGATGACCACCTCGAACGGTTCGTGATCTTCGTCGGGACGCTTCTGGACGCCGAGCACGACGTCGCCGTACATCTGCACGAAGCGGCGATAGCAGTCCCACGCGAAGCGCGGGTTACTGGTCTTCTTCGAAAGCGCCTCGACCGTCTGATCGTTCAACCCGAGGTTGAGGATGGTGTCCATCATGCCGGGCATCGAGTCGCGAGCGCCGGAGCGGACGGAGACGAGCAGCGGGTTCTTCAAGTCCCCGAACTTCTTCTTCGTCTGCTTCTCGATAGCCGCGACACCGGCCTTCATCTGGCCCTGCAGCGTCGATGGATAGCTGCGCTTGTGGTCGTAGTAGTAGGTGCAGACTTCGGTCGTGATCGTAAACCCGGGGGGCACCGGCAACCCGATGCGGCACATCTCGGCGAGGTTCGCGCCCTTGCCGCCGAGCAGCGGCTTCATCATGCCATTGCCGTCCGTCTTCTTGCCGAACTGGTAGACGTGCTTGCCGCTCTTGCCGCTCGATTTCGATGCCGTGCTCTTCTTCGCGGCAGCCTTCTTCTTCGCCACCTTCACTGTCTTTTTCTTCGCCATTCGAACTCGCTCTCCCCTTTTAGCCTGCCAATCGCGACTCCACCCCTCAGTCGGTCACGATCTCGGAAATGTCTGCAATGTCCAGGATCAACCCGCGCAACGCTGAGACCAGTCCCAGCCGCGCCGCACGCAGGCGCTCGTCATCCGCCATCACGAGCACATCGTCGAAGAACTTCGCCACCGGCGCCTGTAGCGCCGCGATTCCCGTGAAGGCGTCGCGGTAGTCGCCGCGTGAAGCCGCTGCTCGGATGTTGCTCTCGCCAGCCTGCAGTGCGGACACCAGAGCACGCTCTGCCGGCTCCGCCAGCAGCGTCGTGTCCAGTGCCGTTGGTGACGGCACACCTTTCGAGATGTTCTTGACCCGCTTGAGCAGCGTAGCAACACCACGTAACGATTCCGAACCAGACATCTGCGACAGCGCTTCGAGCTTGCGCAGCGCCTCGAGCGGGCTGATCGTGGCCGGACCGCCGTGAGTGACCGCGCGCACACTGCGGATGTCGAAGCCACGCTGCTCGAGCAGGTGCGACAGACGATCACCCATGAAAGAGAGAACCGCTGCCTCCGACTCACCGAAGCCGCCAAACGGCAGGGCCGCTTGCTCCAGCAGTCGTCCAAGCGGGAGGCGATTCTCGAGCCCGGCTAGATCCGGCAGGTCCACGAGGATCTTGACGGCTCCCTGTGCCTGTCGGCGAAGACCAAGCGGATCGCGCCCGCCGGTAGGCCGCTCGCCTGCCCAGAACATCCCGACGACCGAGTCGAGCTTGTCGGCAAGCGCCACGGCCGCCCATGTCACTGCCGCAGCCCCGAGCTGTTGTCGCGACGGCGGTGCATCGGCCTCGACACCAACCGGCAGGTAATGGAAGTAGATCGCCTTCCAGATCTCTTCCGGCAGGCCCTCTTCGCGAGCGTAGATTCCACCCATCGTGCCCTGGAGCTCGGTCAGCTCCCGCACCATGTCGGTGGCCAGATCCGCTTTGCACAGGCGGGCCGCCTGCTCGGCGTGCGCCGACGCGTCCGGGCGCCCGAAGGCTTCCTCTGCGATCCATGCGGCAAGGGCAGCGATGCGATCGGCCTTCTGGCGATAACTACCGAGCTTCTTGTGAAAGAGAATCGTCGACAGACGGTCGATGCGCGACGCGAGCGTAGACTTGCGATCCTCATCCCAGAAGAACCGGGCGTCGCGAAGCCGGGCGGTCAACACCCGTTCTGAGTTGCGCGCGATGATCTCGGGACGCTCCGCCTGCATGTTCGTGACCGCCAGGAACGCCGGCTTGAGTCGCCCTTCTTCGTCAACGACCGGGAAGTAGTGCTGATGATGAATCATCGTCGTCGTCAGCACTTCCTCGGGCAGTTTGAGGAACTCCACCGGGATGTGTCCGGCGACCACAGAGGGGTACTCGACGAGGTCCGGTACTTCCTGAAGCAGTGACGACTGCGACGCGACCAGACCGCTGACTCTCGCGCCCAGCTTGCGCGCGTGTGTCTCGAGCTCGCGCCGGATGCGCTGCTCGCGCTCGGCACGATCGAGGATGACGAAGTTCTCGAGCAGGCGAGCCTGGTAGTCGTCGAATGTCTTGACCTTGATCGCGCGCCCGGCACGTCCGCTCGTCGTCAGGAACCGATGTCCGTAGGTATTGGGGCCTGATCTGATGTCCTGTACGGTGGGCCCCTGCGCGAGCTCGGTCCGTCGGATGACGAACGGTACGACTCGGCCGCCATAGAGCAGCACGAGCCAGCGGATCGGTCGCGCGAACGGCAGATCGCCCTTGCCGTCCTCGAGGTAGGCGTCCCACCGCATCTGCTTCGGGAACTTCATGTCCCGAAGCAAGCCGCCCATGAGATCGGCGAGCACGTCCACCGTCGCCTTCCCGCGTTGACGAACGCGGTACGCGAGATACGGGCCTTTCGGTGTTTCCTGCCGCTCCAGAGCGTCGACTTCGACACCGTACTTCTTGGCAAAGCCGGTTGCCGCTGGCGTGGGCTGTCCGTCTGGCTTGAATGCGGCCGACACCGGCGGACCGGCGACGAGTTCCTCGAAATCCGACTGACGCTCGGACAGTTTGGCGACACGCGCCGTGAGCCGTCTGGGCGTGCTGTAGGTTTCAGCGGCTCCCTCGCCGGTCAGCCGGAACTCTTTCAGGCGCGCATCGAGGTGACGTCCGAGCTGCGTCGTCAGGCCCGGCAGCCAGCTCGCGGGGATCTCCTCGCAGCCGATCTCGATGAGCAGCTCGCGGTCGAGCCCCGTCACATGCCCTCCTGCGCAGCGTTCTCTTCAGGCCCGGCATACTGCTTCGCAATGCGGATTGCGAGCTGACGGACCCGGAGGATGTAGGCCGTACGTTCGGTCACACCGATGCTGCCGCTGGAATCCAGGATGTTGAACAGGTGAGAGCACTTCAAGCAGTACTCGAGAGCCGGCCACACGAGACCGGACGCCAGCAGCTTCTCCGCAAAGGCGAAGTTCCGGTCGAAGAGATCGCGGTGGACGGCTGCGAACTCCTCTGCCGGCATGTCGACCTGGCCGAACGCGTACTTCGATTGCTCGATCTCCTCCTGGAGCCGAACCTCTGAATACTTGACGCCGCCGCCCCACTCGAGATCGAAGACGTTGTCCACGCGCTGCAGGAACATGGCGATGCGCTCGAGCCCATAGGTGATCTCGCACGAGATCGGGGCAAGGTCCATCCCGCCGACCTGCTGGAAGTACGTGAACTGCGTGATCTCGAGCCCGTCGAGCAGCACCTGCCATCCGATGCCCCAGGCGCCCAGCGTCGGCGATTCCCAGTTGTCTTCCTCGAACCGGATGTCGTGCTGCCGCGGATTGATCCCGCAGGCCTCGAGGCTGTCGAGATACAGCTGCTGCACTTCATCGGGCGACGGTTTCAGGATGACCTGATACTGATGATGCTTGAACAACCGGTGCGGGTTCTGTCCGAACCTGCCGTCATCGGGACGCCGTGACGGTTGCACGTACGCAACGCTCCACGGCTTTGGCCCGAGCACGCGAAACAGCGTTTCGGGATGAGAGGTGCCGGCCCCGACCTCGAGATCGAGCGGCTGCTGCAGCAGGCATCCGTGCGAGGCCCAGAACGCCGACAGCTTGAGAATGAGATCTTGAAGGGTCACGCTCAACTCGTTCAGGCGTGACGACGAAGGTCGCGAAGTACGCGGTCCGATTTCAACGTTTTCTCCAGATGCATCGTGATGAGTGTCCGATGCACGTTTTCCAGCTCTCTCAACGCCCTGAGTTCCACTGGCACCGAGGCCACCTGCTGGGGTGGCACGGTCCGCGACCCCGCGAGAAATGCCATAGCTGCAGATGACAGGCCCGCCTGCGATTCCGGATACACGCCCTGCAATCGTAAGAGCCAGTACTCGAAATACCGTGCAAGCGGCTCCACCGGGGCCCCAACCGAAAGCGCGTCCAGCATCGACGCGCCCAACCGATACAGCCGGTCGTCGGCGTCCGCCTCCTGCGCCCACTCATCGAGCAGCTCGGCAAAATAGCTGATATACCCGAGCGCATCCGGATTAGCGAGCGTCAGCGGCGACCGAAATGTTTCCGCGTAATTCAGACCTACCAGCTCCCGCCGTTCTTTCTCGAAGTAGGCAACCCTGACTTCGGTCATCGGTTCGAGCGCTCCCGTGAACGACGACCGTGGCCGGCGAGCGCCTTTCGCCACACCACGTTTCTTGCCCCGATCCCGCGTCAGGAAGACGACAATCCTGTCAGCTTCACCGAGCTTGTAGGTCCGGAGAATCAGCGCCTCGGCGGTGTAAAGCGGCACGAATGGGCACCATTTTATGTCGTTCACACTTCTGAGTGCTCACTTCTCGGTTCGCGTTCAGGTTCGACGGGGCGTCCGACCCTCCGAACCCAGAATCCCGAACGTGAACAAGAACCAAGAAGCGAGAACTCAGAAACTTGAACCACTGGTCACACGAGGTATCGCGCAAAGACGGTCGCCAGGCCCAGAAACGAGAAGAAACCGAACATATCGGTCATCGTCGTGATGAACACCGACGAGGCCAAAGCCGGATCGACATTGGCGGCCCGCAGGCCGAGCGGCACCAGCGTCCCGGCGGCAGCGGCCACGAACATGTTGATGACCATCGCCAGTCCCAGCACAAGCCCAAGCGTGGGACTGCCCCGAATCAGCCAGACCACCAGTGCCGCCGTGGCACCGAGCGCCACGCCGTTGCCGAGACCGACGAGGACCTCCTTGACGAGCGCCTTCCTCGAATTGCTCCACGACAGTTCGCCCAGGGCAATGCCGCGCACGATGACCGTCAGCGTCTGGGTGCCGGCGTTGCCACCCATGCCGGCGACGATAGGCATGAAGACGGCGAGCACGGGGAACAGATCGATCGTGCCTTCGAACAGTCCGACGACGGCCGCGGCAAAGAACGCCGTGATCAGGTTGATCCCGAGCCACGGCAGCCGCTTGCGCAGCGACTCGCTTGCGGGCGTGAACGCCCGCTCATCCCCGGCAACACCGGCCAGCCGGTAGATGTCCTCGGTGGCCTCGTCCTTGATGACGTCGATGACGTCGTCGACGGTGATGATCCCGACCAGTTTGTTCTCGGCATCGACGACAGGAATGGCCAGCAGGTTGTAGGCCGCCACCTGCCGCGCCACCTCCTCCTGGTCCATGTCGACGCGCGCGCTGGTGATGTCCGCCGTCATGATCCGCTTGAGCGGCGTCTCCGGCGACACGAGCAGTAACCGGCGGAGCGACACAACCCCGACGAGATGGCGGCGTTCATCGACGACGTAGAGATAGAAGACCATCTCGACATCGCGAGCGCTCTGTATTTCGGTGATCGCCTCCCCGACCGTGACGTCTTCGCTCAACGCGAAGACATTCGGATTCATGATGCGGCCGGCCGTCCGCTCTGCGTACTCGAGCAGGTTCTCGACGACGGTCGATTCCTTCGGCCGCATCAGGTGGAGGACGGCGGCCGAGAGTTCCTCGGGGAGGTAGTCGATCAGAGCCGCGGCGTCATCCGACGGAATTTCCTGGGCGAGCTTTGCGATCTCCTCGGCGGGGCGTGTCGCCAGCAACGCGGCGCCCGCTTCCGGTCCGAGCTCGGAGACGGCTTCCATCGCGAGACGACCGTTGCGATCGGCCAGCACGGTGAAGGCCGCCTCGCGCTCCTTGTCCTGCAGCTCGGTGAAGATTTGCGCGAGGTCGGCCGGATGCTGTTTCTGCAGCAGGTTCAGGAGGTTGGCGGTCGCACCAATGCGCAGCAGTCGCTTGACTGAATCGAGGACGAGATCAATTCTGCGCTGGGTCGCCATGTGCGAATCCGGTCACATCCACAAACGCTTAATCTACCACGCGGTCACAGCATCGACTCAGCTCCAACCGCGTTCCGCGCATCACCCAGGAATTACGGTTCTCTCATTTCCGTTGCGGTTGTGTGAGCGCCTGGACGCTGCTCGCCCGAAAAACGTTGGAAATTCGATGGCACAGCGGCTGCACTATCCGGCGCGTGGTCGCGCGTCCCCGCGTCATTGTTTCGCTTTCAAACCGGGCCGAGGGGGAGGCCATCGCGGTCTGGCTGCGATCTGACGGCTTCGAACCAGTGCTGCGCTCCACGGCCCAGGCGGCCGCTGCCGAGATGCTCCTGCCCTTCGCGCTCCTGATCGCCGACGTCTCACATCGCCGACTCCTGCTGGAACACCGCGGCCGGAATCCGCAAACGCCCACGATTCTCATTGGCAACGCCGCGACAGCTTCACAGGGCGACCCGCTGCAGACGATGTATCTCAGCCGGCCGGTCGAGCGCGCGATGCTCATGTGCTTTGTCGCGATGGCGATACTCGATGCCAGGCCCGTTCGCCGATCGATTCGCAAGAGCGTCAACCGGTTCGAGGCCCTCGCCGACGGCGCACCGGCCCACATCGTCGACGTCAGTCCCGAGGGGCTGCGCCTGGAGATGGCGCGCGATCGCCGCGTGCCGCTGCCTCCCTACTTCACCATGCGGGTTCCGATCGTTGGCGTGGCGATGGTCGTGCAGCGAATGTGGACGCAGTCGTCAACCCGTCCGGACGCAACGATTTGGTACGGTGGGGCGCTGTCTCAGAACAAGGTGGCCGTCCAGCAGGCATGGCGAGCGTTCGTCGACACGGTCCCGGTCGTGACGCCCCTGTAGCGGGCAGTGGCTCTTACTGTCTACCCCGGTTCTGCAGGTTGATCTCGTCGAGCGCCCGCTCGTCGTTACGCCACTCCGACTTGACCTTCACATGGAGATCGAGGAACACGCGCGACTCGAAGTGTGCTTCGAGCGCGATGCGGGCTGCCGTGCCAATCTGCTTGATCATGTCGCCGCCCTTGCCGACGACGATTCCCTTCTGCGATTCACGCTCGACCAGGATCGTGCAATAGAGCTTCAGGAGCGTCGCTTCACTCTCGTCGAACCGATCGACGACGACAGCCGTCGAGAACGGCAACTCGTCGCGCGTAAGCTCGAGCACCTGCTCGCGAACGATCTCGGAGACGAAGAATCGCTCGGTCTGATCCGTGAGGTAGTCGGGAGGATACAGCGGCTCTCCTTCCGGGAGGTATTGGAGGAAGAGCCGTTCGAGCGTATCGATATTGGTCCCGTTCATGGCCGAGACCGGCACGATCTCGACGAACGGATACGCGTGACGGTAGTGGTCGATGAGCGGCAGCAGGCGATGTTTGGCGATCGTGTCCACCTTGCTGAGCACCAGCAGCACCGGTACCTTGACGTCCTTGATCGCGTCGACCATGTAGCGGTCACCGGGACCCGGTTTCACCGAGGTGTCGACGACGAGCGCCAGCACGTCGACCTCGCGCATCGCCTCGAGCGCGACATCGACCATGCGCACGTTCATCCGATGCGTGGGCTTGTGGACGCCGGGTGTGTCCACGAATACGACCTGGCCATCGGGATAGTTCTTTACGCCAACGACACGAGTTCGCGTGGTTTGTGGCTTGTTGGAGACGATGGCGAGCTTCTGGCCGACGATGCGATTGAGCAGCGTGGATTTACCGGCATTCGGCCGGCCGATGAACGAAACGAACCCAGCCTTCATTCGGCGGTAGCTGCCGCATCCTTGCGTCGCCGTGCCCTGATCTTCGTGACGCGACGGCGTTCCACCTCGAGCACCTCGAATGAGAGCGCATCGATATCGACGACTTCACCCAGATATGGCATGCGGCCCAGCGACGAGAGCAGATAGCCTCCGACGGTCTCGAAGCCTTCGCGCTCGATATCGACGCCAAGGCGGTCGCGCACCTCGTCGACGTTGACCTTTCCACTGAACACAAAGACACCGTCGCCTTCGTCTACGACTGTTTCGCTCTCCACGTCGTACTCGTCGCGGATTTCCCCGACGATCTCCTCGAGCAGGTCCTCGACGGTCACGAGCCCGCCGGTTCCGCCGTACTCATCGACGACGACCGCCATCTGCGCTTGGCGGCGCTGCATCTCCTTGAGTAGCTCCGATACGCGCTTGCTCTCGGGCACGAAGTACGCCGGCCGCATCAGAGTCGTCAACGGCGGTTCGGCGGTGGGCGGTAACGCCACGAGATCCTTCACGAACACGATGCCGAGAATGTTGTCGAGATTGTCGCGATAGACCGGCATGCGCGAGTACTGCTCCTCGCGGAACAGCGTGCGGAGGTCCTGGAGCGTCGCGTCCGCACGGATGGCCACGATGTCCGGCCGCGGGGTCATGACTTCGCGGACGACGGTCTCGGTGAAATCGACGATCGACTGCAGGAGCTCGCGTCCCTCCTCCTGCGAGATCGTCCCTTCTTCCTGCTCGCCTTCCTTGGCCGGGGCTTGCTGCGCCGCGTCCGTCGTTCCGTTCGGTACTTCCCGGCGAACACCGATCACCTGGAGGATCGTCGCTGTCACCGGTGTCAGGAGCTGGGCTATGGGATGAAACACTGGCAGCAGGAAGTCGAGCACGCCCTCCGGGTCACGCCGCACGATCAGCATCGGCAGCACGTGCTCGCAGAGGACAACGAACGCGACGAGCGACACGATGAAGGTCGTCACCGACAGACCGTCGTGGATGTCGCTCAAACGCGCGATGAGCGCGCCGGCCAGCACGGTGCACACGCCGATGAGCAGGCGAACCGGGACGAACAGCTGCAGGGGGTCGTCGAGGTAGTGACCGAGGCGATCGTCGCGCCCCCCGCGTTCGGCCATCAGCCTCAGCGACAGTCGCATGAGCGTACTGAAGGCGGCCTGCACTACGCCAAGGAACATGGTCGCGAGGCCGAGGAGGAACAGCGCAAGTGGAGTCATTTCCGACCCCGCTCGATCAGACCTTCGCGCAAGCCACCCTTCCGCCGCAGACGACGCTCAACCCGGGCCATCCGGCCGTCATCGTGCTCGTGATCATAGCCAAGAAGGTGCAGGAGACCGTGCAAGGCCAGGACCCGCAGCTCAACCTGAACCGAATGGCCGCCCAGCCGGGCCTGACGCCTCGCAACTCCGCTCGCAATCACGACTTCCCCGAGAAAACCGGGCTCCTCGGCAGCGAAGGAAAGCACGTCCGTAGGGGTGTTCTTTGCGCGGTATCTTGCGTTGAGCTTCTGCACACGCACGTCCGACACCAGCGCCACGACCACCGCGCCCCGGGCGGATCGCGGCGCCGTGGCCTGCAACCAGGCGGCGAGTCCGGGCGCACGCAGGCGCCCTGCATTGACGACTTCCACCGACAGCGGCGCCGGCCTTCCGGCCGGCATGCGTTTGGAGGGACCGTCAGCGCCCATCGCCACCGCGCCCGGTCGTGAACGCGTCGTAAGCCCTGACGATCTGCTGGACCAGCTTGTGACGCACGACGTCGGTGTCGTCGAAGTAGATGAAGCCTATGCCCTCGATGTCCTTGACGATGCGAAGCGCCTCGACAAGACCCGACGTGCGTGGATGAGGAAGGTCGATCTGGGTGATGTCACCGGTGACAACAGCCTTGGAGCCGAACCCGAGCCGGGTGAGGAACATCTTCATCTGCTCGGAGGTCGTGTTCTGCGCCTCGTCGAGAATGACGAACGCGTCGTTCAACGTGCGGCCGCGCATGAACGCGATCGGCGCCACCTCGATCGTGCCGCGCTCGACCAGCCTGGTCGCGCGCTCCGTGTCCATCATGTCGTAGAGCGCGTCGTAGAGCGGGCGCAGGTACGGATTGACCTTCTCCTGCAGGTCGCCCGGAAGGAAACCCAGTTTCTCCCCGGCCTCGACGGCGGGCCGCGCCAGGATGATCCGGCTCACCTTCTTGGCCAGAAGATAGCTGACCGCCTGCGCCATGGCGAGGTAGGTCTTCCCTGTTCCCGCCGGACCGACGCCGAAGACGATGTCGTATCGCTCGATGGCCTCGAGATACCGTCGCTGGTTGGTGCTCTTCGGGTTGACGCGCCGGCGCGTTCCTTCCGGCTGCTTCTGTCCTTCGCGCTGGAAGTACTGCCGCAGATCAACGTTCTCGTCGGTGGCCATCAGCCGCACGGCGGTCTTGATGTCTCCGTTCTTGAACTCGTAACCTTCCGAGAGCAGATTCACCAGCTGCTCGAAGATCCGCTCCACTCGCTGCTCGGCGGATCGCTCCCCTTCGACGATGAGCTCGTCGCCGTGGGTCCGGATCTGGACGCCGAGAACCGACTCGATGTGCTTGAGGTTACCGTCGTGCGCGCCGTAGAGCGTTTCGAGTCCTTCCTGAGGAAGGGCGATCTTCTTCATGACTTGCGAATCTGAAGATGCAATTCCCGTAACTGTTTCTGGTCGACTGCCGAGGGCGCGTCCGACATGAGATCGACCGCCGCCGCTGTCTTGGGGAACGCGATGACCTCGCGAATCGAGCTCTCATTGCCGAGAATCGCGGCAATGCGGTCCAACCCGAGCGCGATGCCGCCGTGCGGCGGTGTTCCGTATTCGAGCGCCTCGAGGAAGAAACCAAAGCGCAGCTTCGCCTCCTCGTCGCTGATGTTGAGCAGCGAGAAGATCCGCCGCTGCGTATCGGCGTCATGAATTCGGATGCTGCCGCCGCCAATCTCACTGCCGTTCAGGACGAGATCGTACGCCTTGGCGCGTGCCGCGCCCGGCTCGGCGGCGAGCTTCGCCACGTCGTCGTCGAGGGGCGATGTGAACGGATGGTGCATCGACACGTAGCGCTTCTCGTCCGCGTCCCACTCGAGCAACGGAAAGTCCACGACCCACGTGAAAGCAAACGTCTCGCCATCGAGCAGGCCGTCCTTCTTCGCGAGCATCAGGCGCAACTGGCCGAGCGCCTTCGATGCCGTGTCGGGCTCACCCGCCACCACGAACAGGAGTTGCCCGTTCTGCGTGTCGCTCGCGTCGAGAAGGCGCCGCACCGTCTCCTCGCCCACGGCCCTCGGGAACGACGAAGTGATCGTACCGTCCTCTGCCCGACGCGCCCACAGGAGGTGCCGCCCCTGGGCTTTCTCCTGGCCGACGACCGCATCGACAGCGCTCCGCGAGTAACCGCCTGCACTCGGGACGACGAAGCCGCGGACCGTGCCCCCCTCAGCGACGATCTTCCGGAAGACCTCGAACGACGACTCGCGGAACACTTCACGCAGGTCCTGGATCGGCATCCCGCAGCGCAGGTCCGGCTTGTCCGATCCGTATGTCGCCATGGCTTCCGAGTACGCCATCCGCGGAAACGGCGTCTCGATCGTCCGGCCGACGACGGCGAAGATATCGACCATCAGCGGCTCGATGATCCCGAAGATGGTTTCGGGCCTGGCAAACGACATCTCCACGTCGACCTGGGTGAACTCGGGCTGGCGGTCGGCGCGCAGGTCCTCGTCGCGAAAGCACTTGCAGATCTGCACGTACCGGTCCATGCCGGCAATCATCAGGATCTGCTTGAAGATCTGTGGCGACTGCGGAAGCGCGAAGAACTCACCTTCGTGTACGCGACTTGGTACCAGGTAGTCGCGTGCGCCCTCGGGCGTAGACTTGGTGAGGATCGGCGTCTCGATCTCGAGAAAGCCATTCGCATCGAAATACTTCCGGATCGCCGTCGTCAACTTGTGGCGCAGGATGATGTTGCCCTGAAGCCTGGGCCTGCGCAGGTCGAGATACCGGTACTTCAGACGAACATCCTCGGAGACCGGGGAATCGTCCGCGATCGGGAAGGGCGGCGTCTTGGCTTCGTTGAGGACGACGAGCTGCCGCACGACGACCTCGACCTCACCCGTCGGGAGCTTGGCGTTCACCGTCTCCGGCGATCGCCGCCGCACGCGCCCGGTCACGCCCACGACGTATTCGGAGCGCAGGCGCTTCGCCTTGTTCATCAGCGCCTCGTCGTCCTTGTCGAACACGACCTGCGTCACGCCACCCCGATCGCGAACGTCGATGAACAGCACCCCGCCCAGGTCGCGCACGCGATGCACCCATCCGAGCAGCACGACGTCAGCATCGACGTCGGTCGTGCGGAGCACGCCGCAGGTGTGCGTGCGAGTCAGGTCTCCAAGTTGCTCAGCCACGTTGCTTCAGTCCCTCGAGAATGGCGCCGCCGGCGGCGGCTTGATCGTAGGTCGCCTGGGTCTGGGTCTTCAGGTTCTTCACGGTCACCTGCGCTGCCGCGATCTCGTTGCTCCCGAGAATCGCGACGAACGGAATCCCCAGAGAATCAGCGTACTTGATCTGCTTGCCGATCTTGTCGGCATCCGGATAGACCATGACACGGAGCCCGGACTGCCGGAGGAGGCCTGCGACCCGGACGGCATGGGCCGCATCCGCCGCGTCAAATACCGCCATCATCACGTCCGCCGGCGTTGTCGCGAGCGTTGGCGGAAACATGCCGCGCTCCGCCATCACGACCAGAATCCGTTCGAGACCCAGCGAGAATCCGCAGGCCGGGACGCTCTGGCCCAGGAACATGCCCACGAGGTTGTCGTAGCGTCCGCCGCCACCGAGGCTGCCGGCGAGGTCGGGCACGTTCACTTCCATGATCGCGCCCGTGTAGTACGACAAACCGCGAGCCAGGCTTGGATCGAAGGTCACGTGACCGGCCGCCGGCGTGTTCTGCGTCAGCGTGAATATCTGTCGCAGGTTCTCAATTGAAGGCGGGTCGTCGTCGGCACCCGAAACGAAGTCGGCCACGCTTTGCAGACCGGCCATCGGGTCGCCGGTCAGCACGTCGAGCGCGATCCGGCCACGGAACACCTCGGCAAGCGCCTCGACGGCCTCGGCGCTGATGCCGCGTTCGGTCATCTCTTTCGCGACGCCCTCCATCTTGATCTTGTCGAGCTTGTCGAGCGCGACCAGCGCACTGCCATGGAGTTCGCCCGGGATGCCGGCGGCATCCAGGATCTCCGTCAGCAGCTGGCGATGGTTGAGGCGCAGGTGGAAGTCCTCAAACCCGAGTTCGGTGAGCGCGGCCGCTACTGCCGCGCACAGTTCCGCCTCGATCACCGGCGACGTGGAGCCGAGTGCATCGACGTCGCACTGATAGAACTCGCGGAAGCGACCGCGCGCCGGACGATCGGCGCGCCACACCGGCTGAATCTGGTAGCGCTTGAAAAGACGCGGCAGCTTGCTCTGATAGTGTGCGACCACGCGCGACAGCGGGACGGTGAGGTCGTAGCGCAACGCCAGGTCCGCCTGACCGCTTGCCTCGTGCTCTCCACGCTTGAGGATCTTGAAGATGAGCTGATTGCCCTCTTCCCCGTACTTCCCCATCAGCGTTTCAAGGTTCTCGACCGCCGGTGTTTCGAGCGGCTCGAACCCGTAGCGCTCGTAGACGCGGCGGATCACACCGATGACGAACTCTCGACGCCGGATGTCTTCCGGGAGGTAGTCGCGCATGCCGCGCGCTGGCTCTGTGCGGGTCATCTCAGAAGCATGACACCAAGCATCAAAGCCGCGGCAGCGTCAGGCCCTGCTGTTTCTGGTACTTGCCCTTCTTGTCGGCGTACGAGACCTCGCACATCTCGTCACTCTGGAAGAACAGAACCTGGGAGATCCCCTCGTTGGCGTACACCTTGGCCGGCAGCGGCGTCGTGTTGGAAATCTCGAGCGTGACGTAGCCTTCCCATTCCGGCTCGAACGGGGTCACGTTCACGATCAGCCCGCACCTGGCATATGTCGACTTCCCGACGCACACCGTGAGGACGTCGCGCGGGATGCGGAAATACTCGACGGTCTTGGCCAGGGCGAACGAGTTCGGCGGGATGATGCACACGTCGGTCTTCATGTCGACGAACGAGCGATCGTCGAAGTTCTTGGGATCGACCACCGTGTTGTTGATGTTCGTGAAGACCTTGAACTCATCGGCGACGCGGATGTCGTAGCCGTACGAAGAGAGCCCGTAGGAAATGACCCCCTGCCGCACCTGGCGATCTTCGAACGGCTCGATCATGCCGTGCTCGAGCGCCATCCGCTTGATCCATTTGTCGGCCTTGATCGACGGCATCGTGGTGTCTCTCGGCTCCGGGCTCTCGGCTTCAGGCCTGGTTCGTTACCGTCGTCCCAGCAACATCATGACGAGCGTGAACACGATGCTGGCGATGATGGACGAGGCAAGCGGAAAGTAGAAAGTGAAGTTCCCTCTTCGAATGGTGAAGTCACCCGGCAGCCGGCCGATCGGAAGGCCCATACTGATCAGGACTCCGACGCCAGCCACCAGCAATCCGAGGACAATCAGTGTTCTTCCCACCTTGACAGCCGTAGCGTCCGGCTTCAGCCGGACTTCAGATCAGTTCCATCCCGCGGAAGAAGTACCCCAACTCGAAGGCTGCAGTCTCAGGAGCGTCGGAGCCGTGCGTCGCGTTTCGCTCGATCGAGGTGCCGAAATCCTTCCGGAGCGTGCCGGCATCAGCCTTGGCCGGGTCGGTCGCTCCCATCGTGGTGCGCCACGCTTTGATCGCGTCCTGCTTCTCCAGCGCCAGCAGAATGCAGGGACCGGATGACATGAAGTCGGTCAGGCCACCAAAGAAGGGGCGTTCACGATGAACTGCGTAGAACCCTTCCGCTTCCTTCTTCGTCAGGTGCTGCAGCCGCATCGCGCGCACCGTGAACCCGGCAGCTTCGATACGAGCCAGGATCTGACCGGCCTTCCGGCTCGCAACGGCGTCCGGCTTGATAATCGCAAACGTTCGTTCCATCGAGCTCTCAATCACCAATCGAGAATCAACAATCACCAACGACTCAACAATCAAAGATCGTCAAATCGAGAATTCGTGCTCTACCCCAGCGCCTCGCGCATCTTCGCACCCATGTCCGCCGGGCTCTTCACGACGTGGACGCCGGCTTTGGTCAGCGCCTCCATCTTCTCGGCTGCCGTCCCCTGTCCACCCGCAATGATCGCTCCGGCGTGACCCATGCGCCGCCCCGGCGGCGCCGTCTGGCCCGCGATGAACCCGACAACGGGCTTGCGGAACTCTTTCGCGATGTAAGCGGCGGCGTCCTGCTCTGCCGTACCGCCAATCTCGCCGATCATGATGACGGCGTCGGTGTCAGGATCGTCCTTGAACAGCTTCAATGCATCGATGAAGCTGGTTCCGATCAACGGATCGCCTCCGATGCCGATGCAGGTCGTCTGCCCCATGCCCTGCTTCGAGAGCTGATGGATCGCCTCGTAGGTGAGCGTGCCGCTCTTCGACACGATGCCGATGCGACCCTCGCGGCAGATGTGACCAGGGATGATGCCGGCCTTCGCCTGTCCCGCGGTGATGATACCCGGACAGTTGGGGCCGATGAGCCGCGTGGACTTCCCTTCCATGAAGGTCATGACCTTCAGCATGTCGATGGTAGGAATGCCCTCCGTGATGCAGACGACGAGCGCGACGGCCGCGTCGGTCGCCTCCATGATCGCGTCGGCTGCAAACGGCGGCGGCACGAAAATGACGCTCGCGTTCGCTCCCGTTTCGCGAACGGCGTCGTGCACGCTGTTGAAGATCGGCCATCCCTCGTGGGTCGTCCCTCCCTTTCCGGGAGTCACGCCACCGACGACCTTCGTTCCGTAGGCCGCCGCGGCCTTGGCGTGGAAGGTGCCCTCACGCCCGGTAAGCCCCTGAACAATCAGCCGACTATTTCTATCAAGCAGGACAGCCACTACTGACCCCTCGCGAGTGAGACGACCTTGTCCGCCGCCTCGCCCATGGAGTCGGCTGTGGTGAAGTTCAAGCCGCTCTCACGCAGCAGCCGCTTCCCCTCCTCCACGTTGGTGCCTTCCATCCGGATGACGATCGGTACGCGGACGCCGAGCTCCTGCACCGCCGCGATCACACCCTGCGCCAGCACGTCGCAACGGAGGATGCCGCCGAAGATGTTGATCAGCACGGCCTTGACGTTGGCGTCGGCCATGAGAATGCGAAAGGCGTTCTTGATCTGTTCCGCGTTGGCGCCGCCACCGACATCCAGGAAGTTCGCCGGCTCGCCACCGGCCAGCTTGATGATGTCCATCGTGGCCATGGCCAGGCCCGCACCGTTGACCATGCAGCCGATGTTGCCGTCGAGCCGAATGTAGTTGAGCGAGAACTTCGAGGCCTCGACTTCGAGCGGATCTTCTTCGGCCAGATCTCTCAGGTCGCGCAGGTCGGGATGACGGTAGAGCGCGTTGTCGTCGAACGAGACCTTGGCGTCGAGCGCCAGCAGATCACCGCCCTTGGTAAGGATGAGCGGGTTGACCTCGATCATCGATGCATCGGTCTCGATGAACGCCTTGTAAACAGCGTCGAGCAGCTTGACCAGCTTGTTGGCGGGCCCCGACGCGAGCCCCATGCCGAACGCGAGCTTCCTGGCCTGGAACGGGATCACGCCGGTCCCCGGGTCGATGTGCTCGCGCAGGATCTTCTCGGGCTCCCGCGCCGCAACCTCCTCGATGTCCATGCCACCGGAGGCGCTGCAGATGATCACCGGGCTCGCCGACGCACGGTCGATGACGATGCTGAGATAGAGCTCCCGCTCGATCGCGAGCCCTTCTTCGATCAGCAGGCGGCCGACCTTGCGGCCTTCCGGCCCGGTCTGGTGGGTGACCAGCGTCATGCCAATCATCTGTTTCGCCAGCTGCTCGGCTTCATCGGCTGACTTTGCGATCTTGACGCCGCCACCCTTGCCGCGGCCACCGGCGTGAATCTGCGCCTTCACAACCGCAATCGTGCCGCCAAGCCGCCGGGCGATCTCGCCCGCTTCCTGGGATGTGAATGCGACCTCGCCGCGCGGGACGGTCACACCGAAGCGCGCCAGCACTGACTTGGCTTGATACTCGTGAATTTTCACAGGGGGATCCGTTCGCGGTCCAAACAGCCAATGATCGTAGTCGATCGCGGCTGCGCGCGTCCAACTACGCTTCGCGAACTCCCAACTCCCAACCTCCAACTCCAACTCCCAACTTCGATCGCCTGTGCGCCCGTCGGGGGTTTGGGAGTTGGGAATTGGCAGTCGGGAGTTGTGAGTTCACATGCCGATGACGTCGACGAGCTCCTTGACGGCCCCGGCGGATTTCTTCAGTGCCGCATCTTCTTCCGCCGTCAGCTTGATCTCGATGATCTGCTCGACGCCTTTCGCTCCCAGCTTCACCGGCACGCCAACGAACAGATCGCGGATGCCGTACTCACCCTGGAGGAACACGGAGCACGGAAGGATCTTCTTCTTGTCCTTGAGGATCGCGTCGCACATCTCCGCCGCGGCCTGCCCCGGCGCATACCAGGCGCTCGTGCCGACCAGCTTCGTGATCTCGGCGCCGCCGTCCGCGGTTCGCTTGCAGATGGCATCGATCCGATCCTTGGGCAGCAGCTCGGTGAGCGGGACTCCGGCAACCGTCGAATATCGTGGGAGCGGCACCATCGTGTCGCCGTGACCACCGAGCACAAACGAGTGCACGTTCTCGACCGACACCTTGAGCTCCATCGCCACGAACGTGCTCATACGCGCCGAGTCGAGCACGCCGGCCATTCCGATCACGCGCTCGCGCGGGAATTTGGTCAAACGAAAAAGCGCCTGCGACATCGCATCGAGCGGGTTGGCGACGGGCACGACGATCGCGTTCGGGCAGTGCTGCACGAGGTTGGGCGCGATGCTCTTCATGATCTCGAAGTTGTCGCGCACGAGATCGTCGCGGCTCATGCCCGGCTTCCTCGGCTTGCCGGACGTGATCACGACGATGTCGGATCCGGCCGCGGCACTCCAGTCGGCGCCACCGATCAGCCGCGAGTCCGATCCGATGATGGGACACGTCTCGTAGATATCGAGCGCAACGCCCGCGGCCTTCTGCTCGGCGATGTCGATGATGACGACATCTGCGAGCTCCTTCTCCGCGATCGCGCGAGCCACCGTCATGCCGACGTTACCGGCGCCACCTACCACTGTCACTTTGCGATTCATGCGTTCCTCGTCTCGCGCGCACAGCTTAGGTCACTGTCCCACAGCCATGCGTCGAAGTACTCACAGTTTCTGTTGAAAAGCCTGTTGAAAAGCACGCCTGCAACCGCGATCGTTGCAGATGATCCCGAATGTTTTAGCGGTTTGCACCATCGTAGTGCGAGCGTTACACCTGGGCCACGGATGCGACACCGCCGTTGCAAGTTTTCGCTGGCCCAAAGCGCCAAGTATAATCTGCGATCGCTGGTCGGCGTTCCAACCACCAGGCGGAATATCGAACGAACGTAGTGACGGCCCGAAGTCGGTAGCCGGTAACCCGAGTCAATCCCATCGTGAAGATTCTCGTTGCTGATGACCTCCCATCCTCCGCGCTCGATCTGCTGCGCGCCGAAGGCTGGGATGTAGATGCCCGTACCGGCCGCACGCCGGAGCAGCTCACCATCGACCTGAAAGACGCCGACGCGATCGTGGTTCGAAGCGCGACGCGAGTGACATCCGCGCTCATCGCGGCCGCTCCCAAGCTTCGTGCCATCGCGCGCGCGGGCACTGGCGTGGACAACGTCGACGTTCCGGCCGCGAGCGGTCGTGGCATCGTGGTCATGAACGCGCCTGGCGCGAACAGCGTCAGCGTTGCCGAACTGGCAATGGCACTGATCCTTGCGTTGGCGCGGCACATTCCCGGCGCCGATGCCGCGAT
Organism: Vicinamibacteria bacterium; assembly: GCA_025924295.1. Classification (GTDB taxonomy): domain Bacteria; phylum Acidobacteriota; class Vicinamibacteria; order Vicinamibacterales; family UBA2999; genus Gp6-AA40. The sequence continues at coordinate 4,401 of JAICEG010000010.1, read as the reverse complement.
GAAGCAGGGGAAGTGGGAGAAGAAGAAATTCCTGGGCGAAGAGCTGCGCGACAAGACGCTCGGCCTTGTCGGACTCGGGCGCATCGGCCAGGAGGTTGCACGCCGCGCCTCCGGATTCGGCATGACGATCCTCGCCCACGATCCGTTTGTCTCGGAAGAGACTGCGTCACATCTCGACGTGGAGCTCGTCGGCCTCGATGATCTCTTCGCCCGCGCCGACTACGTGTCTCTCCACATGCCGTCGACTGATCACACGCGTCGCATGGTCAATGCCGAACGACTGGCAAAATCCAAGAGAGGCATCCGGATCGTCAACACCGCCCGTGGTGATCTCATCGATGAGACCGCGCTCGCTGACGCCATCGAATCCGGTCAGGTTGCCGGTGCCGCCCTGGATGTGTTCGAAAACGAACCGACGGTTGACCATCGCCTGCAGAAACTGCCGCAGGTCGTGGCGACACCGCATATCGCGGCCTCGACGCGCGAAGGACAGGAGCTGGTCGGAGCGGAGACGGCAGCGGCACTGCGCGACTTCCTGAGGGACGGCATCATCCGCAACGCCGTCAACTTCCCTTCGTTGTCGCCCGAAGAATTCAAACGCCTGCAACCCTTTGCGCTGCTCGGTGAGCGCCTTGGCACGTTCATCGCTCAGATGAACGACGAACGGATACGCGAAGTCAGCCTGCGTTACTACGGCGAGCTGACACAGAGCCGAACCGGCGTGATCGTCAACGGCGTGCTCGCGGGACTGTTCAAGCCCGTCCTTTCAACGGGCGTGACCGTGGTCAACGCTCGCAGCGTCGCTGCGGAACATGGCATTGAGATTGTCGAGTCGCGCAGCACTCGCGCTCGCAACTACACGAGCCTGATCTCGCTCAAGGTGCGGACCGCGCACGGCGAGCGCTGGGTCGAAGGCGCAGTGTTCGAGAAAGGTTCGCCCCGCCTGGTCCTGGTCGACGGCATCGCGGTCGAAGTCGCGCTGGAAGGGACGATGATCGTCGTCTCCAATCGCGACGAACCAGGAGTCATTGGCCAGATTGGAACGATTCTCGGCAGGCACGGCGTGAACATCGCCAACTTCGCACTCGGACGCAACGGTGGCCACGCCATCGGGGTGGTCATTGTCGACGAGACCGAGCCGATCCCCGACGTCGTGCTCGAGGAACTGCGCCGAGCCAACGCCATCCAGTCTGCGCGACTCGTCCGCGTGTGATGGACTACGTGGCGGGTGGTCAGTTGGACGGGAGGCGAAGCGTCGACGTCGAGCCGTCGCTCGTCGACTCGAGCGTCACCGCATCGTCGGCAATCGACGTCACTCGATAGCCGGCATCCAGCAGGTCACCTTCCTTGACAAGCGACACACCCTGCAAGGAGCTGAGAATGGCGGTCCGCTGCGCGACGCCGTCTACCATCGTGGTTGCCATTCCGGCAAGCGCGTACGGCGGCCGCGACGGCGTGATGACGGCAGGAGGTAGCTCAGTCACCGCAGGCGGAGCCGACTCGACAACACGACGAGATGCCGCGCCGAAACGAAACGCGTCGCGTGACGGTTGTCGATAGGTGGAAACCTCGGCGAGCTTGGCCCTCAATCGCTCGGCCTGGGCGCCAAGATCGACGACCGCGCCGGACGAATCAATGGCCTGCGGTGTTGCCACCGGCGCGCTTTGCGTACGGGGAGTTGGCGCCACTATCGCGGCAACCGCGGCAAAAATCACGGCTCCACCCGACGTGAACGCGTAGAGCTTCCAGGTCATTGAGGGACGTATATTTTAGCACTTGAGCTGCCGGTTTACGCACACCGGCTTCCGCATTCATTCGGTGTTAGAATTCGCCGTGCCCCCGGTTGGGTTCGATCCTTTTCAGAGAACGTCGTCGCTTCGCGCTGTCGCTGTCATCCCCGCCCGATTCGCCTCTTCCAGACTCCCAGGCAAGCCGCTCGCTGACATAGCCGGACGTCCGATGATCGAGCACGTCTACCGGCGTGCCGCCGAGGCGCACGGGATCGATGCCGTGGTCGTGGCAACCGACGACACGCGAATCGCTGAAGCCGTTCAGAACTTCGGCGGGACCGTACGACTCACACGCGCCGGACACCGCACGGGCACCGACCGCATTGCCGAGATCGCCACCGATCTCTCCTGCGAGTTCCTCGTGAACGTCCAGGGCGATCTTCCGCTGATCGAGCCCGGCATGATCTCGGAGGTCCTCGAGCCGCTGACCAGCGACGCGTCGGTGCAGATGTCGACCCTACGGCAAGCCACGACGAGCGCCTCCGATATCGCCAGCCCGCATGTCGTGAAGGTCGTCGTGGATGGTCAGGGTGACGCACTGTATTTCTCGCGCTCACCGATTCCGTTTCGTCGCGACGACGGAATCGAAGAGGTAGTGTCCGGCTTCAGCCGGACCGCGTGGAAACACATCGGCCTCTACGGATTTCGACGTGACTTCCTGCTCACGTTCGCGGCGCTCCCCCGCACGCCGCTCGAGCAGGCCGAGTCACTCGAGCAGTTGCGTGCGCTCGAACATGGATACCGGATTCGCACTGTCGCAACGCGGTACGAGTCCATCGAAGTGGATACTCCCGAGGATTTAGAACGCGTGCGCCAGTTGATGGCGACACGTGTGTGAGGTGGCATGAGCCAGCGACCTGACGGCCGACCTGTGAAATACGTCTTCGTCACCGGTGGTGTGGTGTCTTCTTTGGGGAAGGGGCTGGCGGCGGCATCGATCGGCCGTCTGCTGGAGGACCACGGCTACAAGGTGGCCCTTCAGAAGTTCGACCCGTACATCAACGTCGATCCGGGAACGATGAGCCCGTATCAGCACGGCGAGGTTTACGTCACCGATGACGGCGCCGAAACCGACCTCGATCTGGGCCATTACGAACGCTTCACCAGCATGGTCGCCAGCCGCAACAGCAACTGGACGACCGGCAAGATCTACTTGTCAGTGATCCAGAAGGAGCGCCGTGGCGACTATCTGGGACGGACGGTGCAGGTCATCCCCCACATCACCAACGAGATCAAGGACGCGATCCGCCTGGCGGGACGTGATGTCGACATCGTCCTCGTCGAAATCGGCGGCACGGTGGGCGACATCGAGAGCATGCCCTTCCTCGAGGCGATCCGGCAGTTTCGACTCGATGTCGGCCGGGAGAACACGCTTTATATCCACCTGACGCTGGTGCCCTATATCGGCACCGCCGGTGAGCTCAAGACCAAGCCCACGCAGCACAGCGTCCGCGACCTCCGCTCGATCGGTATCCAGCCCGATGTGCTGCTCTGTCGTACCGATCGCTTCCTCGACGCGGACATCAAGCGCAAGATCGCCCTGTTCTGTGATGTGCCCGAAGAGGCGGTCATCACCGCGAAAGACGTCGACACCATCTACGAAGTGCCGCTCGTGCTGAAGACCGAGGGTCTGGATCAGATCGTATTGAAGCAGCTCGGCCTGCCGCTGACCCAGGCGCACACGGTTGCGTGGGAAGAACTGGTCGACCGGATCAAGCACCCTTCCGACGAGATCCTGATTCACGTCGTCGGCAAGTACACGGGATACGAAGACTCCTACAAGAGCCTCAACGAGGCCGTGTACCACGGCGGGTTCGCACACCGGCTGAAGGCGCGATTGAACTGGGTCGAAGCCGAGGCGCTCGAGCACGAGAGCGGCATCTCACTGCTCGAAGGGGCGCACGGGATTCTGGTCCCGGGAGGATTCGGTTCCCGTGGCACCCGCGGGATGATGAAGGCATCTGAATTCGCTCGCGAACGCGGCGTGCCATTCTTTGGCATCTGCTACGGCTTCCAGTGGGCGACGGTTGAATACGCGCGGCACGTGTGTGGGTTGGACGGCGCGGATTCGACGGAAGTCGATGAGAACGCCCCCCACAAGGTGATCTACAAGCTGCGCGACCTGCTCGGCGTCGACGACCTCGGGGGCACGATGCGCCTTGGCCGTTATGCCTGCGAGCTTGCGAGGGGATCACTGGCCGAACGCGTGTATGGCACCTCGCTGATCCACGAGCGCCATCGTCATCGCTTCGAGTTCAACTGCCTGTACGAGCCGGCATTGCTCGAAAAGGGCTTGCACATCTCGGGCCGCTCGCCCGACGGCAAGTTCGCCGAGATCGCCGAGCTCCCGTCACACCCCTGGTTCCTGGCCGTGCAGTTCCATCCCGAGTTCCAGTCGAAGCCGCTCCGGCCGCATCCGCTGTTTGCGAGCTTCGTGGAAGCCGCGTATCGCCACAAAACCGGGCAGCTGGCAACGGCTGATGTCGCTGCGACTCGTGGGTGACCACGAATTTTCAACTCCCAATTCCCAACTCCCGATCCCCAAAGAACAGGATTGGAGGTTGGGAGTTGGAGGTTGGACATTTGCAAAGATCACTAGAATAGAGCCGTG
>JAICEG010000009.1 GCA_025924295.1 Vicinamibacteria bacterium | reverse complement strand
GAGACGTGCCGAAGGTTTGAGATCGCCGCAGGATCCTGTAAGCGCTCATTCCCCGTCAGTGCAAAGACGATCGCTCGCTTCAACTGACCAAGACCCTGGTTCTCCAGCGTCGAGACACGAAGGGCATCGTCAATCCTCCACTTCGGTGTCCGATCGGCCTTGCTGGCAACGACGAGGCGCGGAGTCCCAGCTGAAGATGCGAGCAGCCGGTGATCTCCCTCTGTCAGTTCCTCTCCCGAGTCGACCACTCGCAACACCAAGTCGGCCGCATCGCGTGCACGGACGGCGCGCGACACACCTTCGCGCTCGACTGCGTCGAGCGTCTCGCGCTCCCCAGCGGTGTCAACCAGCGTGATCGCCAGGCCATCGAGATCGATCGTCTCCGTCAACAGATCTCTGGTCGTGCCGGGAACATCCGTGACGATCGCTCGTTCCTGTCCAACCAGCGCGTTGAAGAGACTCGACTTTCCGGCGTTGACGCGACCGGTGATCACAACCGTGGCGCCCTCTCGAATCAAGCGACCTCGCACTTCGTGTGACAACACCGCATCCAGCTCCACGATCAGCTCGTTGATACGCGCAGCGACCTCCGAAGGCTCGATGAAGTGGAAGGCCTCGTCCGGGAAATCGAGCGAGGCTTCGAGTCGGGCGATCAGGTCGAGCAGGGTGCCATCGACTTTCTCGATGCGGGTACTCAGCGTGCCCTGCAACTGGTCGAATGCTGTCTGCGCCTGCAGCGGCGTGGCCGCATCAATGAGATCGGCAACGGCTTCTGCCTGCGCGAGGTCGATGCGTCCGTTCAGAAATGCTCTGAGCGTGAACTCACCAGGCCTTGCCAGACGTGCGCCGGCTGCGACAAGCCCGTCGAGGATCCCGCGCAGAACCACCGGGCTTCCATGAGCACTGATTTCGACCACATCCTCGCCGGTGTAGGAACGTGGCGCCGGAAACCACGTGGCGACGACCTGGTCTGCGACGCACCGTGATCCCGCTCGATCGAGGCGAACCCTGGTCAGGGTCGCCTCTCGCGGCAGCAGCGGTTCGCGCCGCGTCATCACGCGAGCGGCGATCTCGTTCGCGCGAGCGCCGCTGAGGCGTACGACACCAATGCCAGCACGCCCGGCTGGCGTCGCGATGGCAACTATGGTGTCGTCGGAGGAGAACATGCGGTTACCCGCCGGACGATCGCCGACGCGACGAGCGCCGGTCAGCTACTGTCTGGCCGAAATGATGACGGTCTTCATGAACGCGTCACCAATGCTCTCCGAGCTCACCGTCGGATCTTCGGCGATTGCAATGTGGACGATCCGGCGTTCGTAGGGATTGAGGGGCCCCATTTCCTGCGGCATGCCGCTGCTGCGTGCCTTCTCGGCCATGAACCGCGCCATCTGCTTGATCTCCGCGTCCTTGTCCCTGCGAAAACCGTTGCAGTCGACGACAACGCGATTGTCGTCACCGAGTTGACGTCGAAACGCCGTGGCCACGACATGTTGCAGCGCCTGCAGGCCCTCTCCGCCGCGACGAATCAGTACCCCGCCGTCCTCGCCTTCGAGGTTGATGCGCGTCGCCTCAGGCGAGTCCTCGATCTTGACGGTGAGTTCGATACCCATCGCGTTCACGACGTTCTGAACGAAGTCGGCAATTTGTCTCGTCAGGGTTTCGTTCACGCTCGATCCTCGTCGACGTTAGCTCTTACGTTCCGCAGCGGCGGTGCGGCCCGCCCCCGCATTCTTCATCTTTCGCTCGGCCGGAGGACGCGCCGGGGTGAGCGTGGGCGGCCCGATCATCCAGTTCGTGAAGTACTGCTGCCCGATCGCCCAGAGGTTGCCGACGAACCAGTAAAGGACGAGTCCGCTCGGCACCCACAGGAACATGACGCCGAACATCAGCGGCATCATCATCATGATCTTCTGCTGCGCGGGATCAGCCGTCGAAGGTGTGATTTTCTGCTGCCAGAACATCGACAGCGCCATCAGCACCGGCGTGACGTAATACGGATCGTGCTCCGACAGATCCTTGATCCACCAGCCGAACTCGGCGCCGCGAAGTTCAATTGCCTGCGAGAGCAACGAGTAGAACGCAAACAGGATCGGCAACGTGAGGAGCATCGGCACGCATCCGCTCGCAGGGTTCACGCCCTTCTCGCGGTAGAGATTCATGATCTCCGTGTTCATCTTCTGCCGTGCCGGATCTGTGACCTTCAACCCCGCATAGTGGTCCTGAATCGCTTTCAACTGCGGCTGCAGGGCCTGCATCTTGCGCATCGAGACCACGCTCTTGTGGCGCAGCGGCGCAATCGCCAGGTTGATCAGAATCGTCAGAACGATGATCGCCCAGCCCCAATTGCCGATGTAGCTGTGGACCCACGTGAGCGCATTCAAGAGCGGCACGCAGAGCACTCTGAACATGCCGAAGTTGATCGCTTTCGTGAACTCGGGATCCACCGGCTGCAGCACAGCGAACTGCTTCGGGCCCACGAAGAATCGCAAGTCCTTGATCGGCTGTGCGGGCTGAATCGTATGGGCGAGCAGTTGGCGAGACGTACCCGCTGCACCAGGGAGCGTCACGGTTTGGTACTGAAGACGCGCCTGCCCCGGTTCGATCGCGGCAGCAATGAAGTAATGGTCGTCAACTCCCGCGAATCGAAACTGGCTCTCGGGTGATCCGAGTTCTGCGAGGCCGTCCGGCAGCACGCGCTCGACATCCCCATCCCGATAAAAAATCGCTTCGGGGGGCTGGATGTAATTTCCCGTAAAGAAACTGCCGCCCGCCGCGGTCGCACCTGCATCACCGAGCGCCGGCCCCCAGGCGATTGCCGGTTGCAGCGTCTGGGTGCCGTTGGCAACGGTCGCCGAAAAACTCACGACGTAGTTCGTGGGAGAGAACGCAAACTCTTTTCGCACGCGGAGGCCGTCGGCCGCGTCGAACTCGAACGTCACCCGCGCGGGCTGCGAGGTCGCATCCACGCGGCCGCCGTTGTCACCGCTCACGCGGTATAACGCGCTGTTCAGCCTTTGAGTAAGCGCGGAATCGTCGACTCTCAGTTCGAACGGCCGTGCCTGATCTGCGGGAACATCCGTCGGTACCAAGTCGACCAGATTGCCAGCTTGGTCTTGAAAGGCTTTGAGCCGCCATCGCAGCACGCGTCCACCCCGACTGGTCAGGACCACCTGGACCGTGGAGGTATCGACGACGACTTCGCGCTCTTGTCCGTCACCCCCTGTCGCGACGGTTGCCGGTGCAGGGGCCACCGAGTTCTCCGTTTTGGTGTTCTCCTGAACTTGCGGAGCTACCGATGGCTGTGTCGTGGGTGTCGGCTGACCCTCCGCCGCAGGCGGCGGCGGAGGTACGAAGACCGCCTGATAGGCGTACAGCACGACGAACGACAAAAGGATTGCTGCGAAGAACCTGCGTTCCATGTCCTCTGGGCTAGGAATGCGGGACTGGGTCTACACCGTGGCCACCAAATGGGTGGCACCGCAGGAGCCGTCGACAACCCAACCAGGTGCCGCGCCACGGGCCGTGCATACGCACGGCCTCCGCCATGTAGTCCGAGCAGGAAGGGTAGTACCGACACGAACCCGTAAATAGAGGCGACAGCAACAACTTGTAGCCCTTAAGAAGCGCGAGGAGCCCTGCGGCGAGTGCCGCGTTGATTCGGGCCACGAACTCTCTCGAGGCACCGCTCGAGGGCCTTGGTGAAGTCGGCTTCAATGTCGGAGAAGGGAGCATCGAACATTTCCCGGCGAGGCACAATGACTACGTCCAGTCCTGGCTGCATGTCGAAAACAGGCTCGGTTTTGTGGCACCTGAACAGCTCCCGCGCCAGGCGCTTTACCCGATTCCGACGGACAGCCGCTCCCAATTTGCGGCTTGCGGCGACACCCAAACGCGGGTATCGGTAAGAGTTTGGAACGACAATGACGGTCATGAACCGAGCATTGATCCGGTTTCCCTCCGAATACGCGCGCTCAAATTCCGGCCGACGGCGAATACGCTCGCGTGGAGCCAACCCGCGCGCCGCCGGCATCATCAACCTTCGTCGGCAACCGTCAAACGTTTTCTTCCCTTGGCCCGCCGTCGTTTCAGCACAATCCGGCCATTCTTGCTCGCCATTCGAACCCTGAACCCATGCGCCTTCTTGCGGCGCCGGGTATTCGGTTGAAACGTACGCTTTCCCTTCATGCCCGTCCTGCGTTAATAAAGCTGGCCGTTTTTGAGCTGACGCGAAACTTCAATAGTAATCGCCAGCCCTTCCAGCTGTCAAAAAATCGCGACCGGTTTCCCTGTGCTACAGTCGCCAACGCTTCATTCGGTGCTGCATGCCGAGTCGCCGCTTCGGTTCCTTCCCCAAGATTTCCACAACTGTGGAAAACACTGTGGAAAAACGCTCCGAGCTCATCAGCACTGGCCAATTTCCACCAGTTTCTCAGCTGTTACGGTCCTGAGTCGCCGACAGTTCGGGCGCCATGATCAATACCTCGTTTTCGAGTTAACCGCCATGGATTCAAGTATTTGGGACCAAGTCTTGGCGCGGGTTGAAACCAAAGTCAACCGGCACAGCTACTACACCTGGTTCAGGCCAACCTCACTGATTGCGGACAGCGGGGCCGGTCTGACCGTCAGAGTCCCTACCCCGCTGTTCACCGACTGGCTCACGAAACACTACTCCGGCGTGCTGGCCGAGGCACTCGAGGAAGTCAAGCGACCCGGCACCAGCGTGGCATTCGTCCCGGACGGCAACGAGCCCGTCCGGGAGGACATCGCGGAACCGCCTTCGAGCGAGGCACCAACTGCTTCGGTTTCAGGCGGCCTGACACCGCGCTACACCTTTGACACGTTCATCGTCGGACCGTCCAATCAGTTCGCTCACGCGGCCTGCAGGGCGGTTGCAGAAGCGCCCTCGCGGTCGTACAACCCGCTCTTCATCTATGGGGGTGTGGGTCTCGGCAAGACGCATCTGATGCACGCGATCGGACAATATGTCCTGCTCCACGATCCCTCACTGACGCTCACCTACATCTCGTCAGAGCGGTTCATGAACGAGATGATCAACGCCGTTCGATACGACCGCATCCTGGATTTCCGCGAGCGGTATCGCAGCGTCGACGTGCTCCTGGTCGATGACATCCAATTCGTATCGGGAAAGGAAGGAACCCAGACAGAGTTCTTTCACACGTTCAATACGCTGTACGATTCACAAAAACAAATCGTCTTGAGCAGTGATCGTCCACCACACGAAATTCCCGCGCTCGAAGAACGCCTTCGTTCGCGATTCGAATGGGGACTCATCGCCGACATCCAGCCACCGGATCTCGAGACGAAAGTTGCGATTCTGAAGCGACGCGCCGAAGCGGAAGCCGTGCCGCTTCCCGACGATGTTGCTCTCTACATCGCCGGGCGCATCAAGTCGAACATCCGAGAGCTCGAAGGATCTCTCACACGACTGATTGCGTATGCGTCCCTTACCGGACGCGAGATTTCCCTCGAGCTCACGCAAGAGATTTTGAAAGACGTCATCGACAAAGATGAGAAGCACGTCACGATTGAAAGCATTCAGAAGTTCGTCGCCGAGTACTACGGATTGAAGGTCGCCGACCTCAAGTCACGAAACAACTCGAAGTCTGTCGCCATGCCAAGACAGGTAGCAATGCACCTTTGCAAGGCGCTGACACACGCCTCACTTCCAGAGATCGGCCGGAGCTTCGGTGGAAAGCACCACTCCACCGTGATCCATTCAATCAAGAAGGTCGACGAGCTTCGGAAGAACGACCCGCATTTCAACAGCGTGATCGAGAGTCTTCTGCAACATTTCCGGTAGTCGAATGGATATTTCCACACCCTCAACATAGGGTGTTCTGTGCATTCCGACGCGAGCTGGTGTGGCGCCTCTCAACGGGGCTGGATCCAGGGGCGAATGGGCAAGCTTTTCCACACCCTAACTTATTGAATGTCAAGCATTAAATGGCTTCTACAGAGTTTTGCACTGAGCTCTCTTTCTTGTATAATTCTTTATCTCTTCTGATCACTTTTCAGGAGAGTTACCGCTACTCTCCACGCTGGCGCCGCTGAAGCGGCTGCACGGCTCTGCTCGAGGTCATCACAAAGCTATGGAACTTGTTGTCCGGAAGAGTGAGCTTCTGCGCGAACTACAACTTTTCCAGGGCATCGTCGAGCGCAAGAACACCATCCCGATCCTCGCCAACGTCCTCATCGAAGCCAAGGGTGATGAGGTTCGTATGTTGGCGACCGACCTCGAGGTGGCGTTGAGGAGTCGATGTCAGGCGGCTGTCGGTAAGAGCGGCTCGCTAACGCTCCCGGCGAAGAAACTGTACGAGATCGTGAAGGCACTACCCGAGACCGATGTACGGATCGAACAGGATCGCAACGGAGTCAAGGTCGCCGCCGATCGCTTCGACTCCAGGATGCAGACTCTCCCTCGTGAAGATTTTCCGACATTGCCTGACGCCAGCGGGCGGGCAAGAGCCGCGCTGCCGCGCACGGCAGTCCGGGAGATGGTTTCGAAGACGCAGTATGCAATAACCGGTGAAGATACCCGGTATTTTTTGAACGGCGCCAAATTCATCCTGCGTCCGCAGAGCCTGACGCTCGTGGCGACCGACGGACATCGTCTGGCACTCGTCGAGGTACAGCATGAGACCGGAGTGACGCAGGAAGTTGGAGTGATCCTCCCGAAGAAAACGCTGCTCGAGTTGGGAAAGCTTCTGTCCGAAGGGGAAGACGACATTCAGTTCGAGAGCGGCGAGAATCACCTCTTTTTCGAGGTCGGCGGACGGGTGTTGATCTCCCGCATGATCGATGGTCAGTTTCCGGCATACGAACGGGTTATTCCGAAGGGCAACGACAAGACCATCGAATTCGATCGAGAACGCCTGACGAGCGCTGTGAAGCGTGTCGCGCTTCTCTCCAATGAGCGATCGCGGGCGGTGAAATTCGAGGTCGACAAGGGTAAGGTTGAAGTGACCTCGAGCAGTTCCGAGTTTGGTGAAGCGCACGAGCAGTTGCCTGTGGAATATCCCGGGCCGGCTTTAGCCATCTCATTCAACGCCCAGTATGTGCTCGACTTCCTCAACGTCGTCGAGACCGACATCGTTTCACTTTCTCTCAAGGACGATGTCAGCCAGGCCGTCATGAAACCTGTCGGCGCGCAGGGGTACGACTACACCTACGTGATCATGCCGATGAGGATTTGAGCGGGGTCTTTTGAATCCAACCGATCTGAAAACAGGCGTGGAAGAGCCACGAGACCAGCCGAACGAGCGCGCCACCGATCTTGAAGTGTCTGACGGTACGGGTGCGCCCGGACGGAATGGCAATGGGTCCGCAGACGACTACAGCGCCGACAAGATCAAGGTCCTGGAGGGGCTCGAGGCCGTGCGCACGCGTCCGGCGATGTACATCGGATCGACAGGCGCACCCGGTTTGCATCATCTGGTCTACGAGATCGTCGACAACTCCATCGACGAGGCTCTGGCGGGCTACTGCGACCAGATCAACGTCACCATCCACATCGACAGTTCGATCACGGTCGTGGACAACGGTCGCGGTATTCCCGTCGATCGCCACGCGAGCGGTAAGTCCGCGGCAGAAGTGGTCTTGACCGTCCTGCACGCTGGCGGCAAGTTCGATAACGACAGCTACAAGGTCTCTGGTGGTTTGCACGGCGTCGGCGTGTCCGTGGTCAATGCCCTTTCCGAGCGTCTCGACCTCGAGATCTGGCGGAACGAACAGGTCTACCAGCAGAGTTACGAGCGCGGAAACCCAACCGGTGAACTCGAGGTCAAGGGGACGACGCAGCGGCGTGGCACGAAGGTCACCTTCAAGCCCGACGCGCAGATTTTCGAAACGACGGAATACAGCTTCGACACGCTGGCCCAGCGACTGCGCGAGCTCGCTTTCCTCAACGGCGGCATCCTCATCACGATCGATGACGAGCGCGATGGAAAGAGCCACAAGTTTCAGTATGAAGGGGGCATCGTCTCGTTCGTTCAACACCTGAACAAGAACAAGACGATGGTCAACGAGAAGCCAATTTTCATGAAAGGCGACAAGGACGGCATCGATGCCGAGATCGCCTTGCAATGGAATGACGGCTACTCGGAGCTGGTGTTCACGTTTGCGAACAACATCAACACGCACGAAGGTGGTACTCACCTCTCCGGGTTCCGCTCTGCGCTCACGCGCACGATCAACGCATACGCCGTCAAGAACAACCTCGCTAAGGATCTGAAGGACGCGAGCATCAGCGGCGACGACATCCGCGAGGGACTGACGGGCGTCATCAGCGTCAAGATCCCGCGGCCGCAGTTCGAAGGCCAGACGAAGACGAAGCTGGGCAACACCGAGGTCAAGGGCATCGTCGAGACGATCGTCAACGACAAGCTCGGTCAGTTTCTCGAGGAAAATCCGGCGGTCGCGAAGCGGATCATCGGCAAGGCCGTCGACGCCGCACGCGCACGTGAGGCCGCACGGAAAGCACGCGATTTGGTCCGCCGGAAAGGCGCGCTCGACGGCAGCAGCTTGCCGGGCAAACTCGCGGACTGCCAGGAACGCGATCCGGCCCAGAGTGAGATCTACATCGTCGAAGGTGAATCGGCAGGTGGTTCAGCCAAGCAGGGTCGCGATCGGCGATTCCAGGCGATCCTCCCGATCAAGGGCAAGATCCTGAACGTCGAGAAGGCCCGCTTCGACAAGATGCTGAGCAGCGACGAGATCAAGACGATGATCGCGGCGCTCGGTTGCGGCATCGGCAGCGAAGACTTCGACGTCGAGAAGCTCCGCTACCATCGCGTCATCATCATGACTGACGCGGACGTCGATGGTTCGCACATCCGCACCTTGCTGCTCACGTTCTTCTACCGTCAGATGTACCAGCTCATCGATCGCGGTCATATCTACATCGCGCAACCGCCGCTGTTCAGGGCGAAGCGCGGACGCAGCGAGACCTACATCAAGAACGAGCAGGATCTCGATGGCTTCCTGGTTCGGCGCGCCGTCGAATCGCGCGTCATCAAGCTGGCCGACGGCAGCGAGATGTTTGGTGAAGTGCTCGAGCGCCAATTGCAGCGCAGCATCGCGTATCGCAAATTGCTGCAGCACGTCACACGACGAGGGCATCCCCAGCCGATCGTTTCGGCACTCCTCGAAGGTGATGCGCGAGACAAGTCATTCTTCGAGCATCGTGAGCGGCTCGATGTGATCGCGGCGCGAATGACGACGCCGGTCCGGACGGTGACCGTCTCACGTGATGATGAGCACAACGCCTTTACCCTGAACGTCGACGATCGCTCACTGGGCTACCCGCGGCAGTATGAGATCGGGGTCGACTTCATCACGTCCGGTGAATATCGCACCCTGGTGTCGGCTTACCGGGAAATCGAGGACATCAAGTTCCCGGTCGTGGTCACGTCGGACGCAGGCCATCACGACGGCGACGCGAACGAGAACAGTGACGAGCACGTGGAGGGAGCGGAAGAGACCCCGCAAGCCACAGCCGCACCGGCCTCTCCAGCCGGACGAACGCGCAAGGAGCCTGACGTTACACTCGCATCGCTCGACGACTTCGTGGAGTTCTTCATCAACGCGGGCAAGAAGGGCATCGCCATCAACCGCTACAAGGGCCTTGGTGAGATGAATCCCGACACACTGTGGACGACCACGATGGACCCGGAGAACCGGACACTGCTGCAGGTGCGTGCCGAGGATCATGCCGAGGCGGACCAGATGTTCACGACGCTGATGGGCGATCAGGTAGAACCACGGCGGAAGTTCATTGAAGACAACGCCCTCGACGTGCGGAACCTCGACGTATAGCCGCTCGTTGGGCCGGGCCTGCGCGGCCGACGCAGCCACTCATGCCCACACCAGACATAACAGGCAGGTCCTGAGCCCGGGACCAGCCCTAGCGAGTTCATGACTACACCGACGCCAAACCGCATCCCCGTCAACATCGAAGACGAGATGAAGCGTTCGTACATGGATTACGCGATGAGCGTGATCATTGGACGCGCGCTGCCTGACGTCCGCGATGGGCTGAAGCCCGCACACCGCCGCGTGCTCTACGGCATGAAGAGCATGGGTCTCACATCGACCCGCGGCTATCGCAAGTGCGCGAAGATCGTCGGCGAGGTGATGGGCAACTTCCATCCCCACGGTGACGCTTCGATTTACGACACGCTCGTCCGCCTGGCGCAGGACTTCAACATGCGCTACGTGCTCACCGACGGGCAAGGCAACTTTGGCTCAATCGACGGTGACCCCCCGGCGGCGATGCGGTACACGGAAGCGCGTCTCGATGGCCTCGCCGACGAGATGATGGTCGACCTCGATAAGGAGACGGTCGACTTCGTTCCGAATTACGACGAGACCACCGAAGAACCGACCGTCCTTCCGGCGCCGTTTCCGAATCTCCTGGTCAACGGCTCGGCGGGTATCGCCGTCGGCATGGCGACGAACATCCCGCCGCACAACATGCGGGAGGTCATCGAGGCGTCGATCTGGCTCATTGAGAGCGCACAATCGGACGTCAAGCCGACGCTTCCGGAGAAGCAGCGCAAGCTCCTGGAGTTGGTGCCAGGCCCGGACTTTCCCACCGGCGGATACATCGTCGGGCGGCTCGGAATTCAGCAGGCGTACCTGACTGGCCGCGGCATGGTCACGATGCGCGCCAAGGCGGAGATCGAACTCTCCAAGAAAGGCGACCGCCAGAGCATCGTCATCGAAGCCATTCCCTATCAGGTCAATAAGGCACGGTTGATCGAGCGCATCGCGGAACTGGTACGAGAGAAAGTGCTCGAGGGTATTTCAGACATTCGCGATGAATCCGATCGCGATGGCATGCGCGTCGTGATCGACCTGAAGCGCGGCGAAGTCGGCGAGGTCGTTCTCAACAATCTGTACAAGCACACGCAGTTGCAGACCACGTTCGGCATCAACACGCTGGCTATTGTTGGTGGGCGGCCGCAGGTGCTCTCTCTCCTCGATGTTCTCAACAACTTCATCGAGTTCCGTCGCGAGATCGTTCGGCGGCGAACGGAGTTCGAGCTCCGCAAGGCAGAAGCGCGGCGACACATCCTAGAAGGGTTGAAGATCGCGCTCGATCACCTCGATGCGGTGATCGCGTTGATTCGTGCCTCCTCGAATCCGAGTGTGGCGCGCGAGGGCCTCATCACCCAGTTTGGTCTGTCGCAGATCCAGGCGCAGGCCATTCTCGATATGCAACTGCAGCGGCTGACCGGTCTCGAGCGCGAAAAGATTCTCAACGAGCTAGCCGAGCTGCTGAAGCTGATCGAACGACTGCTCGCCATCCTGAGCAGCGACAAGCTCGTCATGCAGATCGTCGTTGACGAGCTCCGTCAGGTGCAGGAGAAATACGGCGATCCACGCCGTACTGAGATCCTCGCGGACGAGGGCGAATTCCGCGTGGAGGACCTGATCGCCGAAGAAGACATGGCGATCACGGTGAGCAACACCGGCTATATCAAGCGCACGGCAATCACGAACTATCGCAATCAGCGCCGCGGCGGCAAGGGCCGCATCGGCATGCGGACACGCGAAGAGGACTTCGTCAGCCATCTCTTCGTGGCCTCGACGCACGCCTACATCATGATCTTTTCGGATCGAGGCCGCGCGTACTGGCTGAAGGTCCACGAGATTCCCGACGTCGGCCCGGACGGCCGAGGCAAGGCGATCGCCAATCTCGTCTCGATGGAAGAGGGCGAGCGGATCGCGGCGCTCCTCGCCGTCAAGGAATTCGAAGACGGCAAGTTCATCGTGATGGGTACTCGCCGCGGTGTGATCAAGAAGACCGAATTGAGCGCGTTCAGCAATCCGCGAGCGGGCGGCATCATCGCAATGGGCGTCGAGGAGGGCGACTCGGTTATCGCCGTGCAGCTCTCGAATGGCAGCAATGAGATCTTCATCGGGACGCGAAGCGGCATGTCGATTCGCTTCCCGGAGAATGATGTCCGGGGCATGGGTCGCACTGCCTATGGCGTGCGTGGCATTTCGCTGCGCGATGACGATGAAGTCGTCGGGATGGACGTCCTGGCTCCTGGCGGGTCGATCCTCTCGGTGACGGAACAGGGATATGGCAAGCGAACCGAGCTCGAGGAGTATCGCGTCCAGTCTCGCGGCGGCATCGGAATCATCAACATCCAGACGAGCGAGAGGAACGGCAAGGTGATCGGCGTCGTGCAGGTCAGCGACGACCACGAGCTCATGCTCATCACCCAGCAGGGCAAGATCCTCAGGATGGCTGCGAACACCATCCGTGCGATTGGTCGCGCCACTCAGGGCGTGCGACTGATCGACATCGAAGGGGATGATCGCGCCGTCTCCATTGCGCGGCTCGAAGAGCAGGACGAGGAGACCAACGGTGAGGGCGGCAATGGCGGTGGCGAAAACGTCGACGACGTGAAGACGGGCGACGAGACGGCTCCGGACGGGCCAGTCGAAGAGTAACTAGGCCATCTCGAGCTTCGCGAACTTGGCGCGCAGCGTTTTCGGCCCGACCGAGAGAAACCGCACGACGAGCTTGGTGTCATCGTCCAGCGGTTCGATGCTCAGGATTGTCCCGACACCGAACTTCGGGTGCCGGACTCGCGCTCCCGTTCTCAAATCTCCCTTGACAGACTGATCTTCGTCTTCATAGGCGTAGACGACCGGCTCTTCCCGCACTCGTCCGCGATAACCCCCACCGCCCCGGCGGGGATCACGGAACTGGGAGAACGATGGCTGCGGAGTGACGAAGGAGGACGGCACTTCTTCGATCAGCTCGGGCGGGATTTCATCCACGAATCGGGACGGGTCGGTCGACTGGTAGTCGCCGAAGACCCGCCGCCGCGCCGCCGACGTGAGCACGAGTCGGCGTTGCGCGCGGGTGATTCCCACGTAGCAGAGGCGTCGTTCTTCTTCGAGCTCCACCTCGTCATCGCTCGATCGCGAGTGCGGGAACAGCCCTTCCTCCAGGCCGCTGATCACGACGATCGGGAATTCGAGCCCCTTGGCACTGTGCATCGTCAGCATCACGACCCTGGCATTTTTGGAGCCGGCTTCTTCATCGGCGTCGGACAGGAGTGAGAGCTGGTCGACGAATCCACCGAGCGTGGGTTCCGAATTGCGACTTTCGTATTCGCGCGCGGCCGACACCAATTCCAGCAGGTTCTCAATGCGCCCTTCGGCCTCCTCGCTCCGTTCATCTCGAAGGTCCTGGAGATAACCACTTCGATCGAGCACCTTGCCCAAGGCAAGCGATACCGGCTCCGCGGCGGCCATAGCGGTCAGGTTGACGATGAGATCGCGAAAAATGGTCAGCGAAGCCAACGCGCGGTTGGGAAGCAGCCGACGCTCTATCCCATGCAGGAGCCGCGTCCAGAGTGAGTCATTCGAGGCTCGCGGATCCAGTTCGGAAAGCAGGGGCGCAGCGCTGTCAGCGTCTGTCGGCAGTGGAATCGCTTCGAGCGACTCCATGACGCCCTTGCCGATCCCTCGGGCCGGGACATTGACCACTCGCCGAAAACTGACGTCGTCGTGAGGATTCAGGACCAGCTTCAGATACGCGAGTGCGTCTTTGACTTCCTTGCGCTCGTAGAAGCGGACACCACCAATGATGCGGTACTGCGTACCGGCACGCCGAAGCGCGTCCTCGAGCGTGCGGGACTGCGCGTTGGTGCGGTAGAGAATCGCGACGGTGTTTTCCGGATCCTCGTGCAGTGCGGTCCGCGAGATTCGCGAGACGAACTCGGCCTCGTCGAGATCATCGCCAGCGCGGTAGTACAGGATCCGCGCTCCCCCCTGCCGGTCCGTGTAGAGCTTCTTGTCTTTGCGGTTGCGATTGTTGGAGATGACGGCCGACGCCGCGTCGAGAATGACCTGCGTCGATCGGTAGTTGCGCTCGAGGCGCACGGTCGCCACCTCGGGAAAGTCGTGCTCGAAGTCCAGGATGTTCCGCAGATCTGCCCCACGCCACTTGTAGATCGACTGGTCGGGATCGCCCACGACGCACAGGTTGTGGTGAGCTGCCAGGTGCCGGACGAGCAGGTACTGGGGCCGGTTGGTGTCCTGGTATTCATCCACCATCACGTAACGGAACTTCTTCGTGTAGCGCTCGCGGACTGACGCGGACTTCTCGAACAGTTCGACGGTCTTCAGAAGCAGGTCGTCGAAGTCGAGGGCGTTGGCCTCCTTGAGCGCCCTGGTGTAGGACTCGAACAGTTTGCTGACCTGTTCGTCGCGACTCGTCCAGGCTCCAGGGATCCCGTTCTGTGCCTCCATGCGGTTCTTGGCATGGCTGATGCGGGACAAGACGACTCGAGGCTGCAGCGTCCCATCGACGCCGGCTTCGCGCAGGACGTGCTTCATGAGCGTGAGCTGGTCGCTCGAGTCGTAGATGACGAAATCCCTGGACAGGCCGATCTGAGGCGCTTCCCGCCGCAGCAGCCTGGCACACAGTGCGTGGAACGTCGAAATCCACATACTGCGGCAGTCAGTGCCCAGCAGCGCCTCGACACGAGAACGCATCTCAGCCGCGGCCTTATTGGTGAAAGTGACGGCGAGAACGCGATCGGGTTCTGAGAGTCTCTCGCTGACCAGGTAGGCGATGCGATGGGCAATGACACGTGTCTTGCCCGAGCCGGCGCCGGCGAGGATGAGGAGAGGCCCCTCGGTTTTGAGAACAGCGTCCCGCTGTTCGGGATTGAGACCTGACAACAAGTCCATTGACGCGAACTGTACCTTCCGTACAGTGTCCCGTCGTCAGAGGGACAGAGTCAATGTCTCGCTATTCCACGGTCACGCTCTTCGCGAGATTGCGCGGTTGATCGACGTCGCAGCCGCGCCGCACGGCGATGTAATACGCAAGCAGCTGCAGCGGAATCGTCATGACAATCGGCGTGAGCTGCGGAGAGGTCCGCGGCATCGGCACGACGATGTCGTTGGCGGGATCGAGAATGGCGCTCATGCGGTGATCGCCTTCGCTCGTGATCGCGATGACGGCTCCCCCGCGTGCCTTCGCCTCCTGAACGTTGCCGAGCATCTTCTCGAAGACGTGGTCGTCTGGTGCGATCGCGACCACCGGCATGTTCTCGTCAATCAACGCGATTGGACCATGCTTCATCTCGCCGGCCGGGTATCCCTCCGCGTGAATGTACGAAATCTCCTTCAGCTTGAGCGCTCCCTCGAGAGCGATCGGATAGTTGAACCCGCGCCCAAGGAACAAGAAGTCTCTCCGCGAGTGAAACTTCTCGGCCACTCGTTCCATGGCGGCAGACGCTCGGATCGCCTGGTCGATGACATGCGGAAGTTGCAGCAGCGCATCGATGTGGGTGCGCATCTCGTCTGTTGACAACGTGCCACGGATCTGCGCCAGGTACAACGCGAGCAGGTCGAGGGCGACCAGCTGTGATGTGAAGGCCTTCGTGGAGGCGACCCCGATCTCGGGACCGGCGTGTGTGTAGACCGTGCCGTCGGTTTCACGCGTGGCCATGCTGCCAACGACGTTGCAGATGGCGAGACTCGCAACACCCTGGCGCTTGGCCTCCCGCAACGACGCAAGCGTGTCAGCCGTTTCGCCAGACTGCGTAATGACGATCGTGAGCTCGTCCTCAGCGACGATGGCGTTGCGATAGCGGTACTCCGAGCCGTAGTCGACCTCGACGGGCACACGCGCCAGCGTTTCGATCAGGAACTTGCCCACCAGGCCTGCGTGCCAGGACGTGCCGCACGCGATGATCGTGACCTGTCGCAGCTTGCGAAACACATCCTCCGAGAGGTTGATCTCTTCCAGGTGAATACGGCCTCGCTCGAGAGAAACGCGGCCCAGGATCGTGTCTCTCGCCGCCGTCGGCTGCTCAAAGATCTCTTTGAGCATGAAGTGCTTGTGCCCGCCCTTCTCTGCCGCGATCGGATCCCAGAGCACGCGCTTGCTGGTCTTGGACACAGCCCGCCCGGTAAAGTCCGTGAATTCGACGCCCGACCGGGTGATCACGGCCATTTCCTCGTCGCCCAGGAAGACGACGTCACGTGTGTGGCTGAGAATGGCGGGTATGTCGGAGGCGACGAAGAACTCGTCCTGTCCCAGTCCGACGATGATTGGCGGTCCATTTCGAACCGCGACGATCTTCTCAGGGTCCTCGACTGACACCAATACGAGCGCGAACATCCCTCGCATCAGCTTCAATGCGCGACGGACGGCGTTTTCGAGACCATCCGATTGCATCTCGCGCTCGACGAGATGCGCGACGATCTCGGTGTCCGTCTCGGTCTTGAACTGATGCCCTTGTTGCTGCAGCTCCTGCTTCAGCTCGAGATAGTTCTCGATGATGCCGTTGTGAACAACAACGATTCGGCCAGTGCAGTCTCGATGAGGATGCGCGTTCTCCTCAGTGGGACGACCGTGCGTTGCCCATCGCGTGTGCCCGACGCCGTAGACACCATCGACGGGATCTTCTCGCAAGGCATTCTCGAGGTTCACGAGCTTGCCGGCCGAACGGCGAAGAGCGATGCCCTCCGGGCTGACGAGTGCGACTCCGGCGGAGTCGTAGCCGCGGTACTCCATGCGACGCAGTCCGTCGAGGAGCACGGGAACGACAGGTTTCGAGCCGAGGTATCCAATGATTCCGCACATACGATTTAATGCGCGGGTTTCCCCGCGTCCTTTCGAGAAGTCGTTGTCTTTTCCGCCGTCGATTGCTTCTTCCGCTCCACCCAGCCATCGACGACCGCTTGCCGCCCGCGCGCGATGCCGAGCGCACCAGGCGGGACATCCTCGGTGATCGAGGATCCAGCCGCCACATACGCACCCTTGCCGACGCGCACAGGAGCGATCAACTGTGAGTCGCTGCCAATAAATGCGCCGTCCTCGATCACCGTCTTGTGCTTGTGTTTGCCGTCGTAATTGCAGGTGATCGTGCCTGCGCCGACATTGACGTCCGTTCCGATCGTCGCATCACCAAGGTAGGACAAGTGACTGGCCTTCGAGTGAGCGCCGAGAGTCGTCTTCTTCAGTTCAACGAAGTTTCCGATTTTTGCCCCCTCGCCTACGATGGTTTCAGGGCGTAGATGCGCGAATGGGCCAACTGAAGCACCAGTGTCGATTCGTGCGCCCGTGATGAAGGAAAAGCTCTTGACCGTTACGTTGTCCCCGATCTCCGTGTCGGCGATCCTGACGTACGCCTGGATCTCGCATGCGGCGCCGACGCGCGTCCGGCCTTCGATGATGACGCCGGGATGAATCACGGTGTCGGGACCGATCTCGACATCGGGGTCGATGTAGGTTGCAGCCGGGTCGACCAGGGTGACGCCCGACGCCATCAACTCTTCGTTCTTTTGCTGTCTCACGAGTCTGCTTACCTCCGCCAACTCGGGTCGGCTGTTGACACCGCGGACCTCCTGGGCATCGTCGACGCCAAAACTCTTCACGGGCAGCTTTCGCCGCCGGTAGATCGCCACGAGGTCGGTCAAGTAGTACTCGCCCTGTGCATTCTGCGAAGCGATTCCGCCAAGTGCCTCGAACAATGGCGCCATGTCGAAGGCGTAAATGCCGCTGTTGATCTCTCGAATCTGTCGCTCGGCGGGGGACGCATCTCGCTCCTCGACAATGCGTGCAACGTCCCCGTCCACGCGGACGATGCGCCCGTAGCCAAACGGTCTCTCGACCGTGGCTGTCACCACAGTGGCTGCGGCACCTGCGCCACAGTGCGCCGTCACAAGTCCGTGCAGGGTGGTCGTCGTGAGCAGCGGTACATCTCCAGAAAGCAACACGAGAGTCCCGGTGCGTCCCGACAGCAGGGGCGCAGTCTGAAGCAGGGCATGTGCCGTCCCGAGCTGCGGCTGCTGGAGGGCGAATTGAACGTCGTCTTGTCCGGACAGGTGCGACCGAACTGCGTCGGCGCCGTGGCCCACAACGATGGTCAGTGTCTCAGGGGACAGCGAGCGCGCTGTGCGAAGCACGCGGTCGAGCAACGACCCGCCCGACACTCTGTGAAGGACCTTTGGGAGGCTGGATTTCATCCGGGTGCCCTGACCAGCTGCCAGGACGACGATATGAATCGGGGTAGGGGTCATCAGGGGCTCACATCAGCACGCAAAATCCGAACCGCTCGAACGGCTTTCGATGGCAGCGGTCATCTGCCAGATTTCTTCGCGGCCTCGACGGCAGCATAAACAGCCCGGACAGGAAATCCAAAGGCGTGAGCGGCCTCGGTCATTGCTGCACGTCTGGACCGACCAGATTCTGTTAATTGACCGAACATCGTTACTGCACGGTCCAGACCGCCGGCATCAAGTTGGTCATTAGACACAACCTGACGATTCTCTGGGCCCACCACGATTGTCAGCTCGCCTTTGGCTTGTTCGAGCAACCGAGGCACTCCGAGAAGTGTGCCTCGAATGAACTCCTGGTGCCTCTTTGTGAGCTCCCGGGCCGCAACTATTGGGCGTTCGCCAAATGATGCGGATGCTTCCAATAAGGTCGCGACAATCCTATGCGGGCTCTCGAAAAAGGTAAATGTGTGCCGCACGGACTTAGCCTCTGCGAACCAGGCTGTTCTGTCTTTTGACCTACGAGGTGGAAATCCGAAGATTGTCAGCGGAATCAAGGGAAACCCTGATGCCACAGCGGCTGTCAGTGGGGCGCTGGCGCCCGGAATGGGATCGACCGACACATTCGCTAGGACACACGCTTCAACCAGTTCGACACCAGGGTCTGAAACTCCTGGTGTACCAGCATCGGTTACCAGCGCCACGTTCTGGCCCGACTGCAACCGGGACAACAGCTGAGGTATACGGGTTCGGATGTTGTGTTGATGGAAGCTTATCGATGGAGTCGGGATCGCGTAGTGACTCAGCAGATGAGCCGTCCGGCGGGTGTCTTCGGCAGCAATCACGTCCACTTCCCGAAGTACGCGAAGCGCTCGAAGCGTCACGTCCTCCATGTTGCCGACGGGTGTTGCGACCACGAACAACGTGCCGGACATCGCCTGCGGACGTGAGGTTATTGTACCATTGACAGGATGAGCGCTCCCGAAGGGGCGGCACTGAGCAGAAGAAACAACCGGGCATGTACCCATCGGAGCCATTTCCGCACTTCGTCGACGATTACCTCGCGTATCTGCACGAGGCCCTGCCGAGCTATGCCGGCCTCGACGGCGTTCACGCGCACGACGACCTCCTCGAGGATCTGAGCCGCCAGGCGATAGACGCGCACGTCCGGGCGCTTTCCGGATTTGGCCGTCGTCTCCATCAGATCGATCCTTCGCTCTTGTCCCGGGTGGAGAAGGTGGACCATCCGATCGTGGCGGCCGGAATCGAAGGCCGGATGTACGAGCTCGAGGTCGTGCGGTCCTGGGAGCGGAATCCCCAGATCTATGCCGAGATCATCGGCAGCAGTCTCGCCGGGCAGGCGCTCTTTGCCTACGCTCCGGAAGCGGAGCGCGCCCGTCGCGTTGTCTCCAAGCTGCGACAAGTCCCGCGGCTCGTTCAGGCTGCTCGCGACAACATCAAAGACTGCCCCGGCATCTTCGTCAAGGTAGGACTCGAGAGCTGGCGCGGAACGCTGCGCTTCATCGAGTCCGATTTGCCGCGCGCATTCGCGGGTCTCGACGACCTGCACATCCTCGGCGACCTCGCTGATACGTCAACCGAGGCGGCAACAGCCATCAAGTCGTATCTCGACTACCTCGAGAACGATCTGGCCCCGAGAGCCAAAGCCTCCTTCCGTTTGGGACGCGAACGGTTCGAGCGAAAGCTCAAACTCGAAGACGGCGTCGACCTCAGTGCCGACCGTCTTCTGGCGATAGCGCTTCGAGAGCTCTCCGCGGTCCAGGAGGAGTTCCGCAAGGTCGCCGGCCGGCTGAATGGTGGGGACCCGATCGAGGCCTGGCGCAAGGCGAAAGAGCAGCACCCGGCGCCCGGGGAACTCATTTCGATCGCCGAGGCGCAGGTCGGTGAGCTCGAAGAGTTTCTGCGCACTCAGGATCTGGTCTCGCTGCCCGATGCCGAACCGGTCGTCGTCGCACCCTCGCCCGACTTCTACCGGTGGGCGTTTGCGAGCATGTGGACGCCTGGCCCGTTCGAGAGCAAGCCGAGTCGAGCGTACTACTACCTGACAGACGTCGACCGGAACTGGCCCCCCGATCGCCAGAAGGAGCATCTGCGCGACTTCAATATCCCCACGCTGTGGAACATCTCGATTCACGAGGTCTACCCCGGTCACTTCCTGCACTTCCGTCATCTGCGGCAGGTCGACTCGAAGGTCCGCAAATCCACGCTCTTTGCCCCGGCTTCGTTTGTCGAGGGCTGGGCCCATTACTGCGAGCACATGATGGTGGAAGCCGGTTTCCGCCGGGGGGATGTCACCATCAGGTTGGGACAGCTCGCGGAAGCGCTCGTGCGCCTGGCTCGTTTCGTCGTCGCGATACGGTTGCACTGCGAGGACCTGTCGGTTGAACAGGGCATGCGCTTCTTCCGCGACGAAGCATTCCTGGAGGAGACGACGGCACGACGTGAGGCGGAGCGGGGAACGTTCGATCCGACTTACCTGGTCTACTCGTTAGGCAAGCTGATGATGTTGAAGCTCCGTCGCGACTACAAGGAACGGCAAGGAGGGAAGTACTCACTCCGGGCGTTCCACGACGCAGTCTTGTCGCAGGGAAGCGCCCCATTCTGGGCCCTTCGACGACTACTGCTCGACGAGACCGTGGACGCCTCGCTGGAGTAGCACATGCCCCTCTACGAATACCGATGCGAGGCGTGCGAGCGGCGTTTCGAGGTGATTAGAAAGTTCTCCGATCCCGAACTCGACGTCTGCACACTCTGCGGCAAGGGACCGGTGCAACGCTTGATGTCCTCACCCGCCATTCAGTTCAAGGGCTCGGGCTGGTACATCACGGACTACTCACAGAAGGGGAAGTCGGGGAGCGAGTCGACCGCGAGTGCGTCTGACTCGAAACCCGCGTCGGGCGACACGACCTCCGCTGCCAAGTCGGAGGCGGCCTCGCCAGCAACCAAGCCCGCGGCTTCTGACTAGAAAGCGGACCTCAGGGAACGCTCATCCCGTTGTGGTCCCGACGGGCTTGTCGAGCGCATCCAGATAACGGCGGAAGGCGTCGGCGAACTCCGGCCGCTTCAGCGCGAAATACGCCGTCGCCTTCAGGAACCCGATCTTGTTTCCGGCGTCGTGCCTCACCCCCTTGATCTCACACGCGTAGAGCGGCCGGCTTTCGAGCAGCCGGCGCATGCCGTTGGTGAGCTGGATTTCTCCGGTGCGATCGCTTGCCGTCTCCTGAAGCGCGGGGAAGATATCCGGGGTGAGGATGTAACGGCCGATAATCGCGAGATTGGAAGGCGCCTTATCGCGCGGCGGTTTCTCGACGAGATCGACGATGCGATGAACGCCCGGACCAAGTTCAGAGTGATCGATCGCCACGACGCCGTAGCTCGACACGTCTTCCATCGGCACCCGCTCAACCGCAATCACGGGTCCTCTCACGCGCTCGAACACGTCGATCATCTGGCGCAACGCCGGAGGAGTCGCATCGATGACGTCGTCGGGCAGCACCACAGCAAACGGCTCGTCGCCGACCAGCGGCTGCGCAACGGCAACAGCGTGTCCAAGTCCAAGCGGCTCCGCCTGTCGAACAGATGCGACATTGACTCGGCTGGAACGAAGGTCTTCGAGCAGCGTCGTTTTCCCGCGCCGCTCGAGAACGCTCTCGAGCTCATAGGCGACGTCGAAGTGGTCCTCCATGATGCCCTTGCCGCGGCTGGTGACGAAGATGACGTTGTCGATGCCGGATTGCACGGCTTCTTCCACTCCGTACTGAATGATCGGACGGTCGACCAGCACGAGCATCTCTTTCGGCAGGACCTTCGTGGCGGGCAGGAAGCGCGTACCGAGCCCTGCCGCGGGAAATACCACCTTTCGGACGGGTCGTTCCATGCCCAAGATCCTATCGCAGGTAGAATCGGCAACATGCTTGATCCGGCGATATTGCGCGACAACCTCGAGGGTCTTCGTTCAGCGCTGCAGAAACGCGGAGTCGATCTCTCGAGCGAGCTTGAAGAACTCGCCACGCTGGAGTCCCGACGACGACGGATCCTGCCGGAGCTCGAAGGGCTGAAACGCGAACAGAACACGTCCGGCGACGAAGTCGCCCGGGCGAAACGTCGCGGAGAGGACACGAGCCAGATCCAGGAGGCAAATCGCCAGCGGGCGCAGCAGATCAAGCAGCTGACCATCGAGCTCGATACCGTGGAGCAGCGGCGGAATCGCGGTCTGTTGACGATTCCCAACGTCCCGCACGAAAGTGTGCCGGTCGGCAAGACCAGCGCGGACAACGTCGAAGTCCGTCGACATGGAACACCGCCGACATTTGGCTTCACGCCGCAGGCGCACTGGGACCTCGGGCCGGCGCTCGGGATCATTGATTTCGAGCGGGGCACGAAGATCGCTGGTGCCCGGTTCGCCGTTCTGATCGGTGCCGGCGCCCGGCTCGAACGGGCACTGATCAACTTCATGCTGAACCTGCACACGACGCGTCATGGGTATACCGAGGTTGAACCGCCATTCATGGTGAACAGCGCGTCCCTCACCGGCACCGGCAACCTCCCGAAGTTCGAGGCCGATCTTTTCAAGATCGCTGGCGAGTGGGATCTGTATATGGTCCCGACCGCCGAAGTTCCGCTCACGAACATGCATCGAGGAGAAATTCTCGATCGTGCGTTGCCAATCAGGTACACGGCCTACACGCCCTGCTTCCGCAGTGAAGCCGGTTCCTATGGAGCAGATGTGCGAGGGCTGATCCGCCAGCATCAATTCGACAAAGTCGAGTTGATGGCGTTCACCGAGCCCGGACAGTCGTTCGAGGAACTGGAGCGGCTGACGGCGAACGCCGAAGAGGTCCTGAAGCAACTCGAGTTGCCCTATCGCACGGTGATGCTCTGCACCGCCGACATGGGTTTTGCGTCGGCGAAGACCTACGACATCGAGGTCTGGCTACCGGGGCAAGACACCTACCGGGAAATCTCGTCCTGCACCAACACGGAGGCGTTCCAGGCGCGCCGCGCCAACATCAAATACCGGCCCCAGGGCACCGGCAAGGCCGAGTTCGTCCATACGTTGAACGGATCAGGCCTCGCCGTGGGGCGCACGCTCATCGCGTTGCTCGAGAACTATCAGCAGGCGGACGGGTCAGTCGTGATACCCGACGCGCTGCGGCCTTTCATGGACGGCGCGTCGCTGATCGAGGCAAACTAGTTCGGGTGAGAGGGTGCGACCCGCACCCTTGCGCACGCATGGAGAGATGGCCGAGTGGTTTAAGGCGGCGGTCTTGAAAACCGTTGGCTCGGAAACGGGCCCGGGGGTTCGAATCCCTCTCTCTCCGCCAGCCTTCGCTCGCGTTCAGCGAGCTTCGGGCAAGGTGATCCTCCCTCGAGTATCGTAAGGACTCCGCGACGTGGACGAGGCGCCGTCATTCCGGAAGCTGGGCTTCTGGAGGCGCTTGTCTGGACTCACTCCGGCACAGGTCTTCGCGAGCGTAGCTGGCGTGGTTGGCGTTCTGGTGGTCGTGGTGACGCCGCCCTTTCAAGTACCCGACGAGCCGAATCATTTCGCGCGCGCGTTTCAAATCTCCGAGGGTCAGGTCGTCTCACAACGAATCGCGGGCTCCGTCGGCGGCTGGCTGCCTCGCAGTATCGACGAGGCCGCTGATACCGTCATGGGCAGGGTGCCTTTCAACCCTGATGTGAAACAGGACCTCGACGCGTGGGCGCGCGCGTTCGACATTCCCCTCCTTCCGCAGGATCGCATCGAGACCATCTTCCCCAATACCGCCCTGTCGGGCCCGGTTGCCTACTTGCCGCAGGCACTCGGGATCGAGCTCGGCAGGCCACTGGGAGTCTCGGCACTCGCGCTGTTCTATTGGGGACGATTCTCGAGCCTGTTCTGGTGTGTGGCGATCACCGCACTGGCGATCCGTTGGCTCACTGTTCGGCCGTGGACGTGCGTGCTGCTCGCGCTCCTGCCGATGACACTCTACGTGCGATCGTCGCTGTCGTCCGACGGCCCGACGTTGGCATTGACGGTTCTCGCGATGGCGATCTGTCTCCGACCGATCGCTCTCGAGCCACGCGACGGTCACCTCGCGCGTTCGCGCAATGAGTCGGCCGATCGCAGGCAGTGGTGGCTGCTGTTCGGCGTTGCCGCGCTCATGGCGCTTGGTAAACCGCCTTACGGGGCGGTTGTGTTCCTCGCACTGGCGACGCCTCCGCGTCTGGTCGGCGGGATGAAACGCTACATCGCGATGACGCTGGCGCTCACGACAGTGTTCGTGGTGGCTCAGGGCGGATGGGCGCTCGCCATGCGAGGACTGACAGCCGTCATGGCGCCCGGCTCGGATCCGGAAGCGCAGTGGGCGTACCTTGTCGACAACCCGGGGGATGCGGTCGCCGTCCTCGCTCAGGATCTGATTCGAAGTGCCCCGGCACTCGCGCACCAGGCGGTGGGAGTCCTCGGGTGGCTCGATGCGCCGCTGCCCGGCCTGGTCGCTGTGATCCTTGGAGTACTGATCGTGCTCGTTGCGCTTGGCGAACCTGGTCCACCGTCGGCCTGTGCGGCTTTCGGATGGCTGGGCGCGGCCATCTGTGGTGTTGGCACCCTCACGCTGCTCGCGATGAACTACCTCTGGTGGACGCCGCCACGTGCCGTGCACGTCGAGGGGATCCAGGGCAGACACCTTCTTCCTCTGATTCCGTTTCTCTTCCTTTCACTCAACCCGCCCATTCGCATTGCGAGACCGCTCGCGCGCGTGCGTCCATTGCTCGTCATCATGTTCATCGTGGTGAGCGCGACGACGACACTGTTCACGGTGTTCGATCGCTACTACGGCTGAAACCCTTGCCGCCAGGTTGACGGAAGCACGGCCGTCGCAGCGGATCAACGAACCCGTGTGTTACGCTGCGCATCTGACCTTCTGAACGAGACGAAGATGATCAACCGATCGAGGGTGTGCCTCATCACGATTGCCGTGCTGTCGAGCGCGGCCGTGCTGACAGGGCAGGCCGGCGTCGAGAAGCTGAAGGACCCAACGCAACTGAGCGAGCGCGCACCCGATTCATTTCGCGCCCGATTCGACACTAGTCAAGGGTCCTTCGTGATCGCCGTCGAGCGGGAATGGGCACCGTTGGCTGCGGATCGTTTCTACAATCTCGTGAAGAACGGTTTCTACAACGAGAGCCGATTCTTCCGTGTCCTCGATGGCTTCATGGTGCAGTTCGGCTTGCACGCCGATCCGGCGGTGCAGTCAGCGTGGCGAACGGCAAACCTGAAAGACGAACCCGCCATAAAGAGCAATACGCGCGGGTTCGTCAGCTTCACGCGCGAGTCGAGTCCGAATTCGCGCTACACGATGATCTTCATCAACTTCAAGGACAACAGCTACCTGGATGCAGAGGGCTTCGCACCATTTGGGCAAGTGGTGAGCGGGATGGAGGTCGCAGACAAGCTGTATAGCGGATACGGGCGGCAGAACATCCCCGATCAGCGGCGCATCCTGCGTGAAGGGAACGCCTACCTGCTGGCCGAGTACCCGAAGCTGGACTTCGTGAAGACCGCGATAATCGAGACGGGTGCGGCACCCGCGAAATAGCTACGGACGGATTGCTAAGCCTCCGGCGGAGCGTCGTTCTCGGGCAGGTTCAGCACGCTTCGCACGAACATCTCTTCGGGCAACGCTCCGAGGATTTCGATAGACCCGTTGACGATCGTCTTGGGTACTCCCGTGACGCGAAACTTGCGGGACAGATCCATGAACTCCGTCGCCTCGACGCAACTCGCCTGGACGAGCGCGTTCTCGCGAGCCATCCGGTGTGCGAGCGACACGGCTCGCGGGCAATGGGGTCAAGTGGGCGTGACGAAGACCTGGATGTTCGTCGGCGCCGTGACGTGCGCCGAAATCAGTGCGCGACTCTCGGGCGTGAGGCGCGAATCAGTCGTGCCGGCCAGGATCACTGCCTCGATGAGCGACATGAACTCGTAGCCGGCGGGGGCGCCGAGGAACCGCATGCGGGTGTCCTCTTCGCCCGACAGCAACACGATCGCTGGAATGTGCTCGATGCCATATTTCGCGGCGCGCTCTCTCTCCAGCACGAAGTTGACCTCTTCAACGCGAATGAGGTCGTTGAGTCCGGCAAGCTCGTCCAAGGCCTGGCGGGCCATGCGGGCGGTTTCGGGCGCGTCAAACGTTTGCGTGAAGAGGAGTAGCGTCACCGGCTGCTGAATCGCAGTCAGATGTTCACGGACGACTCGTTGGTCTTGTTCGGAGAGCAGCGCCACGTTGTTCAGAGTCCCAGAACCAGGGTGAGCCTAGAAATTAAAGAGGTCGTCGAACGCCTTGCGGGCATCATTGTTGCGCGGAGTCGTGGTCTCGCGCTCGACGGTGGTCCGCGCCGAGAAAAACGTGCAGCCATTGCGCGTGTTCTTGGGACTCACCCGTTCGGTCACCGGTTGTGAGCATTCGAAGCGACTGCCCGGATCGAACGACACGCATTGCGCGCACGAGTGAAGCTCCGCGCCGCACTTGCTGCACCGGCTGTTGAAGCCGATGTCTTCCGTGGCCAGCTGCCCGCACGCCGAGCACCGTACGACGTGGCGAAACCCGGGCATGTTGATGTTCCTGGGTGCATCCTGCGAGATTCGCCGGGCTCCGGCGGGCGCGCCTGGTTCGGGGGCAGGGCGGGCCACGGCCGGTCGTGGTGCGCGGTCGCGCTCTTCGTCCTGGTAGCCTCGCTGGCGGTACTTCCTGTCACTCATTGAGTTGCGGCCGTCGGGCGGATTGTATACCGAGGCGGCCGTGAAATTCGCGGAACGGACGTGAATGTGAACTCCATTTGAGCATAAAATCCCGCTCGAAGCGGGGCGCCCGGGGCCCCTCGGGCGCTTGATCCTTTTTTCACAATTGTGGTACAAATCGGGACTGGCCCCCGTAGGGGCGCCACCCGTCAGTCTCCCCATCAGTAGCCGATGCCGCAGATCTTCCATCGCAGCGCCAATACGATTTCCAAGCTCAGTCTCGCCGGCGCACTCATGCTGGGTGCCGGTCTGATTCTGATCGCCATGTTGATCGGCCGCTCCTCGTACGTCACGCGCGCCAACGAATACGTGGAGCAGCCGGTACAGTTCAGCCATCTTCACCACGTGCTGGACGATGGCATTGATTGCCGGTACTGCCACACGTCGGTCGAGACGTCGTCATTCGCCGGCATTCCCCCGACCAAGACCTGCATGAACTGCCACTCGCAGATCTGGTCGAATGCCCCGATACTCGAGCCGGTCCGCGCCAGCTTCCGCGACGATCGCCCGTTGCGCTGGGTGCGTGTCCATGACCTCCCCGACTTCGTGTACTTCAACCACAGCATCCACGTGAAAAAGGGGATGGGATGCGAAACCTGTCACGGGCGCGTCGACCAGATGCCCCTCATGCAACAGGTGCAGTCACTCCAGATGGAGTGGTGCCTCGACTGTCACCGCAATCCCGAGAAGTACGTCCGGCCACGCAGCGAGGTATTCACCATGGATTACCGCCCTGCGGTGCCGCAGTCGGTGCAGGGCCCGATGCTCGTGAAGGAGTACGGGATCAAGGGCAACACCAGCTGCTCCACGTGCCACCGGTGACCCGCACATGAACGATTCGAACGACAT
>JAICEG010000008.1 GCA_025924295.1 Vicinamibacteria bacterium | reverse complement strand
AGCGCACGAGAAAGTGTCCCGGGAAATTGATGCCGTCAACCTGCAGCCCTGCCCGGCGCGCGACTTCCATGTAGACGATCGACAGCGTCAGCGGGATGCCGGTACGGCGCTCGAGCACTTCGTTGAGGCAGCTGTTGCGCGGATCTTCGTACCTGTCCCGGTTGCCGGTGAACTGCAGCTCGTCGAACAGGTATTCGTTGAGCGCCTTGACCCCGCACTGCGGCGACATGTCGCCGCTCGACGAGGCGTGACGCTCCACGACGCGTCGCGCCGCATCGCCCATCGCATCGAGACGAGCGATGTACGGTTCGGGATCGAGTCGCGGACATTCCACACGCGCGACGACGAGCGCGGCCGGGGCGAGCGCCGTCCCCGGGGAGTTGGAGGCATCGACGAGCGCAGCGACGAGGTCGTTTTTCACGTTGAGTCGTTCTTGGTTCTCAGTTGTTCGTTCTTCGTTCCTGGTTCGCGCACAGCGCGTCCAGTGCCGGAAGCGTCAACGCTCCCAGCCCGTTCACCACCAGCTCGGCGCCCGCGAGCTCCTCGGCCGGGTAGCTGCTGGTCACCGCAACCAGTCGCAGTCCCGCGCCGCGCGCAGACTCGAGACCCCAATGCGAGTCCTCGATCGCCACCGAACGTCGCGGGTCGAGCGCGCGCCCCGTGCGCTCGCGCAGTTGTTCGAAAGCCAGGCGATACGGTGCGGGCGATGGCTTGCTGTCAGGCGTGTCACCCGCCGCCACGATGGTGGAGAAGAGATCCGCCACGCCGGCGGCGTCGATGACCTTGTCGATCTCGTGCCGGAGCGCGCCCGACGCGATCGCGATCGGGACTTCGGCCGCGGCCTTGCGAATGAACTCGAGCGCGCCCGGGAACAGCACCGAGCCCGACCGCAGGAGATCCTCCATGTGGTCGCCCTTACGGGCGACGAGCGCTGCTACCCGGCCTCCCGCCATCGCCAGACCACGGTCCCTGCCCAACGCCTCGAACATCCCGACATCGTCATATCCAAGATAGCGGGAGTAGTAGTCGCTGGCGCTCAGCTCCACGCCGTCCGCTGCCAGCGCCTGCTGGAACGCGAGGAGATGGAGCGGTTCGCTGTTGGCGATCACACCGTCGAAGTCGAAGACGATCGCCTGCAGCGGCCGGCTCATGCGCCCGGGGCTTTCTCGCCGGCCCGGATCGCGGACTTCAGTCGGTTCGACGGCGGCGGAAACGGACACTCGTAGGTGTCGTTATAGGCGCAGTAGGGGTTGTAGGCCTTGTTGAAATCAATCGAATAGACGCCAGTCCGCGTCGGATGCAGATCCAGATAGCGGCCCGCCGAGTAGGTCTCGGAGCCCGTTGTCTGATCGGCGAAAGGCACGAACAGCGATTCGATTCGCTGTGTTCCCTCGGGCACGAACGCCGCGAGGGTCATCGGCTCACCACCGAGCCGGAACTCGAGGATTCCCACGCGCTCCATGCGGCGCAGTGTGCCGGTTGACGTCGGCATCTCGAACACGGGGCGGTTCTCCGAGATCCGGAGAGCGGCAGGCACGTTGTAGCCGGGATCGATCTCGTAATACCGCAGCGGCAACATGGCGGCCCGCCTGTCTTTGGGCACCGGCGAACAGTCCTCTGTTGCCGTTGGCGAACCGCATTCAGCCGTTTCGCCGAACACCTGGTCTCGAATCGAGCGCCAGGCGGCGACATCCGTCTGCGAGGTGGACGCGTCGGGCGCACCGGGACCGGATGAACACGCAGCCGCCACAATGGCCGAGAGGAAAGTGACGGCGAGAGGGAGACGTCGGGACAACTTAGGCACCCAGTGGATATTTTCCCTCAGCTACGACCGAATCGGCCAGCGTGCGGCGGAGTGCAACCGTGTTGACCGGCGTGACCTTCAGGATCCGGCGAAGCGCGGCCAGAAGCGTCCGCAGCGTATCGCCCTCGGCCATTGCCGACAGCGCCGAGCGCGCTCCGGCTTCAACCCTCAGGCCGGCATCGTGCACGAACACACGGGCTGCGGCCAGATGCAGCTCCTGATGGCGCGGGTCGGAGGTCCCGGCCGCCTGCGCCCGGAGCACGCTGCTCTCGCCCGCGTAGGTATCCATGAGGATGTCGGCTGCATAGCCGAGGACCTCCTGCTGATCGGTCAGCTTGTCGCCGTAGGTCTGCATCGCTGTGCCGATGATCATCAGGGCCACCTTCTTGAACGCGGCAATTGCCCGCAGCTCATCGGCCAGCGGCGTGTCATCGGAACCGGTTGCCGCGCCAATCGACGGCGACAACACCTCGTCCTGCAGGCGGCGTGCAGCCGGGATGAGCGGAATCTCGCCCTTGATGGCCCGCCGCACGAGCATGCCAGGTATGAGCAATCGATTGATCTCGTTGGTCCCCTCGAAGATCCGGTTGACGCGTGCATCCCGGTAGTAGCGTTCGGCCGAGTAATCCTTGACGAAGCCGTTGCCACCGTGAATCTGGACGTTCTCGTCGAGCACGAAATCGAGCGTCTCGCTGCCGGCAACCTTCGCGATCGACGCTTCGATGGCGTACTCCTCGAAGGCCTGGGCAATCGCCGCTCCGTCGTGCGGGGCGCTGCCGAGTGTGGCATCGATGAGCCCGGCTGTGCGGTAGATGAGGCTCTCGATCGCGTAGGTGCGCGCGATCATCTCGCCGAGCTTGTGCCGGATCGCACCGAAGGACGCAATCGGCTGTCCGAACTGCCGCCGCGATGCGGCATACGATGCCGCATCGGCAATCGCGGCGCGCGCCCCTCCGATGCACATCGCTCCAAGGCTGAAGCGACCGTAGTTCAGCGTGTTGAGAGCGACCTTGTGCCCCTTGCCGATCTCCCCGAGGACGTTGTCAGCCGGCACGCGCGCGTCCTGGAGCAGGATCGGCGTCGTCGAAGAGCCGTGCAGCCCCATCTTGTGCTCTTCGTTCCCCGACGTGACGCCGCCGAACGCCCGCTCCACGATGAACGCGGTGAACTGCTCGCCGTCCACCTTGGCAAAGACGATGATGACGTCGGCGAAACCGCCGTTGCTGATCCACATCTTCTCGCCGTTGAGGAGCCAGCTTCCGTCCGCCTGCTTCACGGCTCTCGTTTTCGCGGCCAGCGCATCCGATCCGGAGCCCGACTCACTGAGGGCGTAGGCGCCGACGATCTCGCCGCTCACGAGTCGCGGCAGGTACTTCTCCTTCTGCGCCGGTGTGCCGAACAGCACGAGCGGCAGGATGGTGAGGTTCGCCTGGCCTCCGAACGTCGTCGCAAACGAGGCCGATGGACCGATCTGCTCGATCACGGCGAGAGACGATGCCTTGTCGAGATCGAGGCCGCCGTAGGCCTCGGGCACCGCGATGCCGAGCAGGCCGAGCTCTCCGCATCGCCGCAGAAGCGACCTCGCGAGATCCCAGTCCTTCTGCTCCATGCGATCGAGCATCGGCAGTACCTCTGACTGCACGAACTCGGTCGTCGTCTGGGCCATCAGGCGATGCTCGTCGGTCAGCCGCTCGGGGGTGAAGACGTCGGATGCCGCCGCGTCCTCGAGCAGCCAGGTACCGCCTTTTCGAACCGAAGCTGATGTCGTCATAGCTGCGAAGCCAGTGTCCTGATCAAATGACTCCCGACCCCATTACAGAATTCGCTCGAAGATGCCTGCGGCGCCCATGCCGCCTCCTACACACATCGTGACGAGACCGTAGCGCGCGTTTCGTCGGCGCATCTCATAGAGGAGCGTCGTCGTGAGCTTGGCGCCCGTGCAGCCGAGAGGATGGCCGAGCGCGATCGCGCCGCCGTTGACGTTGAGGCGCTCCGGATCCATTGGCAGCTCGCGCAGGCACGCCAGCACCTGCGCTGCGAACGCCTCGTTCAGCTCGATGAGGTCGATCTGATCGAGCGTCAGTCCGGCGCGTGCCAGTGCCTTGCGCACCGCGGGCACCGGGCCAATCCCGAAGCGCTCCGGCTCGACGCCGGCGGTTGCGAACGAGACGAGGCGGGCAAGCGGCTCGAGCCCGCGGTCACGCGCGGCCTCGGCCGACATCACAATGACTGCCGCCGCCCCATCGCTTGTCTGCGACGAGTTTCCAGCCGTAACCGTCCCGCTTGCATGAAATGCCGGTCGCAGCTTGCCGAGCGCCGATTCCGACGTATCGCGGCGCGGCCCTTCGTCCTGCGAGAACGTCACGGCGCGAGGGGCCGGTGAGCCGTTCGATCCGGGCGCCGCGACCTCGAACGTGAGCGGAGTGATCTCGTCGGCGAAACGCCCGGCGTCGATTGCCGCGATCGCACGCACATGACTTTGCAGCGCGAACCTGTCCTGTTCCTCTCGCGAGATCCCGTAGTCGCGGGCGTGGTTTTCAGCGACCAGTCCCGTGCTCAGGTAGACGTCGGGGTACTCCTCGACCAGCGTCGGGTTCGGGCAGACCTTGTTGCCGCCCATCGGGACGAGGCTCATCGACTCGGTGCCGCCCGCGATGACGATGTCGGCAAAGCCGCACATCACGTGTTCCGCTGCCGAAGCGATTGCCTGCAGCCCCGAGGCGCAGAACCGGTTCATCGTGACCGCTGACGCATCGACCGGCACACCGGCGCGCAGGCTCGCGATGCGCGCGACATTGAGACCCTGCTCGGCCTCCGGCATCGCGCATCCCATGATCACGTCGTCGACCTGCGAAGGCTCGAGCACCGGCACACGGCGCAACACCTCGCCGATGACGGCGGCGGCCATTTCGTCAGGGCGCACGGTCTTCAACGCGCCGTGTGGGGCCTTGCCGACCGCCGTGCGCGTCGCCGAAACGATTACCGCGTCCCGCATGTGAAATCCGTCAGCAATTCCTCGAGGGCGTCACCAACTTCACTGGCCTGCCCTTCGAATAGATGATTCGCGCGGTCGATTTCGACGAACTCCTTGGGCTCTTGCAGCTGCGCGTAGAACTCGCGCACGGCCTTGAGCGGAATCAGTTCGTCGGCCTCACCGTGCACGATGAACTTCGGCTTGGCCGACAGCTTCACCGACGCGTACTCGTAGCGATCGACCGGCGGCGCGATTCCAATCAGCGCACACATCCGTTCATCGTCTGCGCCTGCGGTCATTGCAATGTACGAGCCGAAGGAGAACCCCGCCGCCCACATCTCCAGATCAGGATACCGCCCCGCCAGGAAGTCAGCCGCGGCGCGGTAATCGTCCATTTCTCCCCGGCCGTTGTCCCACGTTCCGGCGCTGCGGCCGACGCCTCGGAAGTTGAACCTCAGCACCACGCAACCAATTCGCGTGAGCGCCTTTGCCGCCTGGAACACAACCTTCGTGTGCATCGTGCCGCCCTGGATCGGGAGGGGATGCGCAAAGACGACGGCGGCGCGCGGCGCGCCTTGTGGCGCGTCCAGCAGCACCTCCAGTGGGCCGACGGCGCCGGGAATCTCTCGGACGGTTTCAGACAACGCGTCTCCTTTGTTCGTGATGTCGTGCACCTTCGTCAGCGAATCGCGCGACAAGATCGGCGAACTGCTGCGGCCTGGTGATCGGCCCGAGATGCCCGGCCTGCTCGATCGTGGCAGAGCTCGCATTCGGCCATAGCCGCAGGTAATCCCGTGTCAACGCAACGGGCACGACGCGATCGAGCTCCGCCTGCCCCGTAATGATCAGTGCCGGCACGCGCAGCTGAGTCAGCTCCTGCTCGAGTGTGTTCCCTTCCAGCAATCGCACCCGCCGCGCCATGAGGACGGGCGAGAACCGGTTCCTGACGACCGCTCCGATGTGCGCGAGCGCAAACGACAGCGCGGCGATCACGCCGTCCTTCGCTGCCACCATCTCACCGAACAACCGCACGGAGTTGATGCAGAAGATCGGTGCCAGCAGCCGCGGTGCGCGCATCAGGAACCTGACGCGCGCGTCGGGCGTCCACGAGGGCGGGATACCCGACACCACGACGACCCCCAGCGCGCGATCGGGATACCGTGCGGCGAACGCCGCGGCGATCAGGCCGCCGTACGAGATGCCACAGATGACCGCCGACTTCACTCCGGTGACATCCAGCGCCTCCGCGATCTGCTGCAGGTAGCAGTTGAAGCCTGATGCCTCATCGAAGGACGCGCCGCTCGTCGGCTCGTCGGCCAGCGAGAAGGTAAGGACCCGGCATCGCTGCGACAGCGCGTCGACAGCCGGTTGCATCCACTCCCAACGGCCCTGGATTCCGGGCACGAGTATCACCGGTGTGCCGGATCCTCTGTCGATGATCTTCATCCGTAGTCAATTTCTCAATGGCTTGCCGGTCTTCAGCGTGTGCTGAATTCGCTCCCGCGTTTTCGGCTCCGTCAACAGGCTGAGAAACGCCTCGCGTTCGAGGTCGAGCAAATGCTGCTCGGACACCATCGCCGCGTGAGGCAGATTCCCTCCTGTCATGATCGTGGCCAGCTTTCGACCGATCAACTTGTCGTGGTCGCTGATGCGCCCGGCTCTCCAGGCCAGGTGAACACCGAGCTTCAACGTCGCTGCGACACCCTCACCGCCAACCGGGATCGCCGTTCGTCGCACAGGAGCGGTGTAGCCCTCGCGCACTCTCTCGAGCGCGCGTGTCTTGGCATCGCTCAGCAACCGGTCGCGATTCATCGTCACGGCATCCACCGGGCGCAAGTAGCCGATTCGAATCGCATCCGGACCGCTGGCTGACGTTTTCGCAAAGCCAATCGTTTCGAACGCACGCTGCACCGGCGGCAACAGGTCCGAGGCGCCTGGCAGCATCTGTTCGGCCGCGCGCGCGACCATCTCTTTCGTTCCGCCGCCCGCCGGGATGAGACCCACGCCAACCTCGACCAGCCCGAGGTAGGTCTCCCCTGCTATTTGGACGCGATCCGCGTGCAAGGCGATCTCACAGCCACCGCCGAGCGTCAGGCCGGCGGGTGCGACGATGACCGGCACACCTGCGTAACGCAGCGCCATGGTCGTCTGCTGGAACGTCCGCACCATCAGATCGAGCTCGTCCCAGTTCTCCTCCTGCGCTTCGAGCAGCACGAGCATCAGGTTGGCGCCGGCGGAGAAGTGCACCGCCTCGTTGCCGACGACCAGCGCTGCGAAATTGCGCTCCGCTTCGCGAACGCCCGCCTGCAGCATCTGGATCGTGTCGCCTCCGATCGCATTCATCTTCGAGTGGAACTCGACTGCGAGGACACCATCACCGAGGTCCACGAGGCTCGCGCCGGGATTCTTCTTGACGACCTTGGAACGCTCTTTCGCCGCGCGGAGGATCTGCAAGTCCGCGGCGGCTGGAGGCACCTCACCGTCACGCAGCCGTACGTCGTGTCCGGCTTTATCCGGACCGGTGCGGTTGCTCTCGAGAGCTGGGCGCCAGATCGGTGGAACACCACTGGCCAGGAGATCGCCATCGACCTCGCGAGCGGCTTCGATCACTCGCTCGATACCGATTGCATCCGCTGTCTCGAACGGTCCAAGCTCCCATCCAAATCCCCATCGCATCACGCGATCGACATCGTCGGGGGAGAAGGCGATGTCGGGGGTTACCTGTGCCGCGTAGACGAGGGCCGGCGCCAGGGTCGAGCGAAGAAAGCGGCCGACCCGGTCGCTGCCGTTGAAGAGTGTCTTGATGCGCTCGCCGGTGTCGGCAATCGCACTCGCCGAGTCGAGGGAGGGTAGCTTTACCGACTTCCGCGGCCGGTACTCCATCGTCTCGTGGTCGAGCGTCAGGATCTCGGATTCGCCATCGCTGCCCTTCACCCGCTTGTAGAAGCCCTGCCCCGCCTTCTCTCCGATGAGCCCCTTGGCCAGCATCTGATCGACGAATGCCGGCAGCACGAAACGCGCGCGCGCGTTTTCGTCGGGCAGCCGCTCGTTGAGGTTGCGGATGACATGGACAAGGATGTCCACGCCGGCCAGATCGAGGGTGCGGAAAGTCGCGCTCTTCGGACGCCCGATCGCCGGGCCGGTCATCGCGTCGATCTCTTCGATCGTGTACTCGCCCGCCGCGACCAGAGAGAGCAGCGGCACGACTCCCGCGAGCGCGAGATGGTTGCCGATGAAGTTCGGCGAGTCCTTCGCGATCACCACGCCCTTGCCGAGATGGTGATCGGCGAATGACGTCACGCTATCGATGACAGCACGGCTGGTCTCGGCCGTCGGAATGATCTCCAGCAGGTGAAGGTAGCGAGGCGGGTTGAAGAAATGCGTTCCCAGCCAGTGCCGCCGGAAGTCATCGCTGCGCCCCTCTGCGAGCGCATGAATGGGGATGCCCGATGTGTTCGAGCTGACGATCGATCCCGGACGTCTCGCCTGATCGACACGAGCGAGGAGCGCCTGCTTCACGTCGAGTCGCTCGACGATTGCCTCGATGATCCAGTCGGCGTCGGCCAGCCGGGCCATCCCCTGATCGAAGCTGGCGGTCGTAATGAGCTTCCAGGTATCCGGGGTGAAGAATGGATCCGGTTTGAGTGCGCGGGCGCGCTTGAGCCCCTCTGCGGCGGCCTCGCTCGTGACGTCCAGCAAAACGGCCGGGACACCGGCGTTTGCGACATGCGCCGCGATCTGAGCTCCCATGACACCGGCGCCCAGCACGGCGACCGAGCGGATCATGTGATCAGTTTACCGGCTGTCGCCTCCTCCATGTGCCGACGGGCCGCGCGCCTGTGCTGAGGAGGTTTGAAATTCGCGGATACGTCAGAAGACGCGCGAGGCCGGCGGAGGATCGATCGTGATCGCCTGGACGACCGAGGTGGTGACGCGGCTCGTGTCGCTCGACATCTCGAGCCGTAAGCCGATGCCAATCCAACCCGACTTGATCGCGGTACCTCCGGCGGTCGCGCCTTCGATACGGACCTGCGTCGGCTTCGGGAACAACCGGCCGCCAGTCACGGTGGCGCGCCTGTTTTCGGAATCGACGACAACCAAGCGATAGGTCGAATACCGGGTATCGACGTGGATCGCGGTGCCAGGAGGCAGACACTGGAAATCGATCCCGTCCGAACACCCGGGCTCACGGACGAACTGGTCGAGTGGCTGAGGTGGTGAATCGAGCGCCGAGTCGCGTCCGGACATCGTCAACTTCCTTCCGTAGCGGTTCGTAGCAAGCTGCTCGCCAGTGCCCACAATGTCGCGTTCTTCCCGGAATGAGGCACTTTCGCACCCGCCCACGGAGGGGAGTCGAGGAAATATTTCAGGGTTTGGCAGACTTACGCAGTGATTTCCTTCCAGCTCCTGGTCAGATAATCGCCTGTCCTCCAGGCCAATGCCTGAGCTGTGAGTGTCGGGTTTCTGGCGCCACTGGTTCCCATCACGGACGCACCGACGACACCCAGGTTCGGTACTTCGTGTGAGAAACCCCACCGGTTGACGACGTTCGTTTCGGTGTTGTTGCCCATCCGAGTGCCGCCGTAGGCGTGCGTCGACGGTCCCATCGTGCCGAGCGGAAGTTTGTCCGTCGCGACGGCTCCGGCCGCGCGATACCACTCGACCATCTTGTCCTGAATGAAAGCGCCGACAGCTCGATCGTTCTCTTTGAATTCGGCCGTGATGCGGCAGACTGGATACCCGAGCGGATCAGTGACGTTCGGGTCGAGATCGAGGTAGTTGTCCTCGTACGGCAACGTGGTCTTCTGAAGATAGGCCGTGTTGGCGCGGTCTGCGTTCTCCTTGATGAACGTCTTCCACGCCGTGCCCCACCGCGGTGCTCGCCCGAAGGTACTCATGCTTGCCGCGCCGATTGGCCGCCGGTCGGAATAGATCCACAGGTTCCCGCCACCGATGAAATCGAGTCCGGCATGATCGAAGTTGTCGTCGGCCCAGTTGTCGACGGCAACGCCCTGCGCTGGCAGTCCGTACCAGCTGTTCAGCGATCGCGGAAAGAGCGCGCTCACGCTGGCGCCCGTGTTGTGGCTGAAATAGTGACGGCCTACCTGTCCATGGTTGTTCGACAGGCCGTTCGGAAACGCCTTGGACTTCGAGAGAAGCAGCAGCCGCACGTTCTCGTATGTGTAGCCGGCCAGCAGGACGACGTCTGCCGGTTGAAAGTATTCGGTGCCACTCTTCAGATAGGACACTCCGGAGACTCGGCCCTTGTCGTTCACATCGATCCTGATCACGTGCGCTTCCGTGACGACGTCGAGACGCTTGGTGCTGAGCGCTTTGGGAATCGTCGTGACTGCCGTCGATCCTTTGGCGTTCACGTGACAGCCGCCGCGGTTGCAGAAGCCGTGATACACGCACGCGGTACGATTTCCGTAGTTCCGCGAGTTGACCGCCGCCGGTCCCGGGAAGGCGTGCCATCCGAGGCCACGCGCGGCATTGGTCATCATCTCGGTGAATCCCGAGCCGCGAAGGGGAGGCATCGGATATTCGCGCTTGCGCGGCCCCTCGAAGATATTCCCGCCGCGATCGATCCGGCCGTCGATGTTGCCGGCCTTCCCGGAGACGCCGATTTCGCGTTCGACGCGATCGTAGTACGGCTCGAGTTCCTCGAGCCCGAAGGGCCAGTCCTCGACGGTTGACCCTTTGGGGATTCGCGACGCACCGTAGCGTCGTGTGGTCTCGCTCATCACCTTGAAGTCCCACGGGCTCAGGCGCCAGCTCTGTGCCCAGTAGTGAAGCGAGGTGCCGCCGACCGCGTTCATCATCGGGTGAATCGCCAGCCGTGGCGAATTCGGTGAAGAGGCATTCGGCCGATGCGTCGGGATCTCCCGGTTGGCTTTCTGCACTGCCTGCGGCCACCCGCGATAGTTGTTCCGCAGTTCGTCGGGCGCGAAGTCGTCGGCGCGCAACCACGTTCCTGCCTCGAGACCCACGACGTTCAATCCCGCTTCGACGATTGGCAGTACCGCGACGCCGCCAACCGCGCCGAGGCCGACGATGACGACATCTGTCTTCTTGAGCTCAGTCGCCATGATGCCTGCCTCCCTGATCCAGCGCCGCGCGTGCGGGACGGCTTCCCGAGAACATGCGGTAGTCGTAGGCGGACATGTGGGTCGGCGCCGGACGTGCGTTCAGGCCCTGTTCCCCTGCGCTGACGGCGAGGCGCACACCCGGATACCCAATGAGATCCCAGCCGGCGAAGTTCACATTGCCGCCGTAATGCGGATCGCAGAAGGTGCCCTGAATGGTGTGGGCGAGGACGAGATTGAAGAACGCTGCCGACTGCGAGAACCCCGCGGCTTCGTTGCGCTCGATGTCGCGCAGGAGTGCGTCCTGATCGGCGGTGGACAGGCGGGCGAACGAATTGCCCTTCGTGCTCTGCGCGTATTGATCGAGCGCGGCCAGCCCTGCGCGGTAGGTGTCGCGAAATGACGACAGCGCCCCGCCGAGGGCGCGATCGATGTACTGCGCGGCGCGCGCTTCGGTGGCGCCAGGTCCGTTGCCATCGGTGGGAATCAGTCGCGCGGCGATCGCGCCGAGTGTTTCGGCCTCGCCGGCGGTCAGCGTTTCAGGCGCGCTGACGGCTGGTGCGATTGGAGATTGTGCGGGCCCGGGGATCGGTTCACCGCTCGGCGTCACGATCGGAAGCAGCATTCGCGGCGGGATCGCTGCCGCCGCACCGACGCGCTTCAACCACTCTCGCCTGGCAATCAGTCTTTGATTCATGATCTTTGATCCCTGAATCGTTGTTGACTGGTGATTCTAGATTGTCGACTGGTCTGAGCGCACCAGCGGCCTTGTCAGACACGTTGGCCCTCCGGAGCCCTTGGCGCTTATTTCAGTGCCTTCGTATTCCAGGACTTCGCAGCCGGCAGCCTCGAGCGCGCGGCGCGTCAGCGGGTTGCCCGCGATCAGCAGGCATCGGCGCGGGGCGAGTGCCAGGACGTTGGTGCCCATCGTGTCGAACTCCTCGTCGGTAACGTCGACGAGCTTGATGCCACGCTCGAGCAGCCACTCGCGAAATGGCACCGGGAGCAGGCGCGAGTAGACGACAGCGAGGTCGCGGTCGACCGGGCTGATGAGCGACATCAGGTGCATGACGTCACTCTGTCCACGCCAGTGGGGCAGTGGCACCTCGACGACCTCAACCGCATTGCCCACCAGCGACCGAAGCTGACGGATCCCCTCTGCGTTGGTCCGGTATCCGCGGCCCACCGCGATCGTCCGAGAATCGAGCCAGATCAGATCGCCGCCCTCCAGCCGTCCGGGCGGGACGATGCGTCCGGCCAGGGCGAGGCCGACCTGCCCGAGTGCGCGTTCCTGTGCGGCCGGCTCGGTCGATCGCTCGGCCTTCCCCATCCCACACAGGATGAGCCCATTCAGCGAGACGATCGACGCATCGCGGACGTAGATGGAGTCGAGCGTCGTTTGCACGTCACGCGGCAGCAGATGAACATCGGTGCCGTTCGATCGCAGGATGTCGATGAAGCGATCGTGCTCATCGATTGCTCGTGCCAGGTCCGGCGGCGCCGTGAAGTTCAGCGCCTTCCACTGCGCGGCAATCGTCGGCTCGTCGATGAAGGCATCGCGCACGTGCTTGACCAGCACGGACTGGAGGTGGCCGTACTCGGTGAGCGTCGTCGTCATGCTACTTCCATCGGGTCAGGATGGTTTCTCGATCAAAGAGGACGATGCCGATC
The DNA here is from genome assembly GCA_025924295.1 of Vicinamibacteria bacterium. GTDB lineage: Bacteria > Acidobacteriota > Vicinamibacteria > Vicinamibacterales > UBA2999 > Gp6-AA40. Next base: position 15,384 of record JAICEG010000008.1, on the reverse strand, counting down.
CACATGAGGATCGCGTTGACCACGAGAGACCCGGCGGCAATCATCAAGATCAGAGGACCTGTCAGCTGAAGAGACCCGAAGAGTTGACCGATCAGCAGCCCCGCCACCGGCAGGATCACGAGGACTCCGATCTGCTGGGCTGTCCGCGCGTCATTGACCCGTGACGACACGCAGACGGCCATCTGGAGTGCGGCGAGTGCGGCCAGCGGTCCGAGGACAAAGACGATCCCGAGAGTCCGCGGCCCGAGCAGGGCCCATGCGACACCCGCGCGCGCGAACAGGAGCGCGGCCAGCAGATACAGCACGAAAAATCCTGCCGTCAGGACGGCTGACGGGATGAAGGCACCCAGCACCTTGGCGCCGAGCAGCTCGAAGGTCGTGATGGGCGTGACGAGCAGCGGTTCGAGTGAGCGCGCCTGTTTTTCACCCACGACGCTGTGCGCGGCCAGTGACATCGACGCTGTGACCGGGATCAGGACGAGCATGACCGCGAAGAACTGAAAGATGTAGGCCTGGATCGCGGCTTCCGGGTCGAGCGCTTTCATCTCCGGCTGCTCGCGATACATGTCGAGCGCGACCTCGAAATCGCTCGAGTCGGCCAGTCGCTCGCCGGTCATCGACGGCACGATGACGGCAACGAACAGCGGCAGCAGGATCGTCATGACGCCGACGATCAGCGCCGGCACGAACAGCGCGAGGTTCTGCCGCTCGTCCGCCAGTTCCTTGCGCAGCAGCGCCAGCATCCTCATGCCGATCCGCCTTCCGCCACGAGCTTGATGTAGACATCCTCCAGCGAGGGTTCCTCTGTCTCGACCGCCTCGACGCCCGCTCCCGCCTCGACCAGGGTGCGTACGATCTGCGCGGTCGCGATCGGCGAGCTGTCGATCGACAACCAGTGGCCGTTGACGCTCAGGTCGCGTACGCCGCCGGCGCGCAGGACCTCCACGAATCGTTCCGCCGAATCGGTCAGTCGAATGCGTAGCCGCGGCGCAAACAGTTGTTGCCGCAGCGACTCGGGAGTCCCATTCGCCACCAGGCGCGACTTGAGTACGGCGACGCGATCGGCGACGCGGTCGACCTCGTCGAGGTTGTGAGTGCAGAGCAGGATCGCGCGCCCTTCACTCCGCATCGCGACGATCAACTCGCGCACATCCCGCGCGCTCGCCGGGTCGAGCCCCGACGTGGGCTCGTCGAGCATGACGACGCGCGGCCGATGGACGATGGCACGCGCCAGCGCGACGCGTTGCTTCAGTCCCTTCGACAGCCGCGCCGCGCGATCCTCGCTCCGATCGGAAATCCGGAACAGCGCGAGAGCCTCGTCGACTGCCCGGCCGGGATCACTGAGCCCGTACAGCCGCGCATAGACCGTCAGGTTCTCGCGCACGGTCAGGTTGTCCCACAACCCGGGCGCTTCCGTCAGAAATCCCAGGCGCGCCCTGAGTCGCGGCGCCGCGTCCGGCGTCATGGCTTCGTCGTCGATCTGAACCGTGCCCGATGTCGGAGCGATGAGGCCGGCCAGCATGCGCAGCGTGGTCGTCTTGCCTGCGCCGTTGGGACCGAGGAGGGCAAAAATCTCGCCGGCGCGGAGATCGATCGACACGTTGTCCACGGCCACACGGTTCCCGAACCGTCGCGTCAACTGTCGTGCGGTCAGTGCCGTCGTCACGTCGCTCACAGATCCCACGAGAGTGTTGTCAGCGGGGATCGAACTCGTAACAGCCAGGTGTGACAAGGAGCCGGCCGTTGGGGGCGAACGAGAGACTGGTCGGATTGATGAGACCTGCGCCGTGGAACTGCACGGTGCGGATCTTGTCGCCGTCCTTGTCGTAGACGTAGGTGTAGGGCACCGCGAACGAGATCCACAGCTCACCACGAGCATTGACCGCTGCGGCGGTGATCGACGGAGTGACGAAGGGGACCTCCTTGTCCTCAACCCGCCGCCGGGGCCATTGCTTCGGCTGCGCTGCCAGGTAGTCGTCGAGCTCGCGCCCTTCGACGTGGCGCTCGTACACCAGCCGTCCATTGGGATCGTACTTGCGAACGAGCGGCGTGCCGGTGATGAAGACGTAGAAGAATCCGCCGGTGGGGTCGACGAGCGGCAACCCTGCGTTCATGGCGATGTGCAGCTCGCGATCGTCTTCGAATCCCGTCGTCCGCAGACGACCGATGCTTCGCTGCGCGTAGCCGCTGGGTGAGTACTCGGTGAAGAGCGCTCCGCTCTCGGGATGGCTGATGAGCAATGTGGCGCCGGCGTGCTGGATCGACCCCGCCCCGTTCAGCATCAGGTTGCCGATGGTCACGCGCGCGGCGGGTTGTCCGGGAAGGAAGAAGCCGGTTGCACGTGTGCCTTGCGCGTCGAACGTCTGCACCCGTTGCTGCTGTCGCGGGACGTCGGCCACGACGATGCGGCCGTCGCGCGACAGGTCGAACCCGGTCGGCTGAATGATGCGTCCTTCTTCACCGCCGATGTCGATGATTTTCTGCGCGCCTGTGCGCGCCGCGTCGATGGTGAATATGGCCTGCGCACGTCGGTCGAATACGTAGTACGCACCGCTGGCGGCTTGCTGGAAGCCGACCGGGTTCTCGAAGGTGCCGACGATGTGTGGCGGAAGACTGCCGACAGATTTCAGGATCTCCACCTGGACGGCGGACGTCGGCGTCGCGAGCAGGGCGACGACCAGCGCGAGCCGAAGGACGCTTCGAGTCACGGAGAACAGTTGACCACAGAACGGGAAGTTCGGAGAGCCCGGAGGCGGGTCCGCAGAACAGGACCCGGCCTACGGTATCGAGATCTGCAGCGTAGGGCGGGTCTTGCTCTTTAGACCCGGCAGTACCGACAGCCTAGTATTCGGCCAGGGCCTTGATCGCTTTGAGGACGTCGCTCGCTCCCGGCAGGATCACTTCTTCGAGAACGGGAGCGTACGCGACCGGGCAGTCGAGCGCCGCGACCCGCTTGACCGGCGCGTCGAGGTACTCGAAGAGCTCGTCGGAAATCCGGGCGGCGATCTCGGCGCCGAATCCGCACGTGAGCTGGTCCTCGTGCGCGACGACGACGCGGCTCGTTTTCTTCGTATATGCGGCGATCGTTTCCCAGTCGTACGGAATGATCGAACGCAAATCGACCACGGCCACGCTGATGCCCAGCCGCTCGGCCTGCTGCGCCGCCAGGAGCGACCGCTGCACGAGCGCGCCCCACGTAAAGACGACGAGGTCGCTGCCGTCGCGCGCAACCGCCGCCTTGCCGAACGGCACCATGTAATCCGGGCCGGGATACGGCGCCTTGTTGTACGTCTGACGGTAGAGATGCTTGTGCTCGCAGAAGAGCACGGGGTCGTCGCATCGAATCGCCGTTCGCAGCAGTCCCGCCGCATCCTCGGCATTTGACGGCAGCACGATCCGGATGCCGGGAGTATGGGCGAAGATCGAAACGCCGGACTGGCTGTGGTACGGCGCGCCGCCGCGGAGGTAGCCGCCGATCGGCACCCGGATCACGACCGGGCACGACCAGTGGTTCCCGGAGCGATAGCGCATCATCGCCAGCTCATCGCGAATCTGCATGAACGCCGGCCAGATGTAGTCGAAGAACTGGATCTCGACGACCGGTTTGAGTCCGCGCAACGCCATCCCGACTGCGCGCCCCACGATGTTCGCCTCGGCCAGCGGCGAGTTGAAGACGCGATCGCTGCCGAACGTCCGCTGCAGGCCGTGCGTGGCCTTGAAGACGCCGCCTTTGCCCGCGACCAGCGGCAGCGCCGACTCATGACTCGCGTCGGCGACGTCCTGTCCGAACACGACGATGCGCGGGTCGTTGGCCATCTCGTCTTTCAACGTGGCGTTGATCGCAGCGACCATCGTGTCGCCCTTGCCCTGCGGCTTCGGCTCGGTCGAGAAGCGGCTCGACGAGGGATCGACGTCTGGCGAGAAGACGTAGAGTGCGGCTGTCTCCGGTTCTGGATGCGGCGCGGCGAGCGCCTGTTCAGCGGCGATCTTCACCTCCTGCTCGACGGCAGCGAGGATGTCCGCCAGCTCTTCTTCGGTCGCAAGCTCTTCGACGAGCAGCAGCTGGCGCATGCGCGTGAGCGGATCGCGGCGTGCTTCCGAGTCGCGTTCCCCCGGGGTCTTGTACAGCTTCTCGTCGTCGGAGAAAGAGTGTGAGTAGGGACGAATCACCGTCGCATGAACGAGCGCGGGTCCCTTTCGATCGCGAACGTGCCCGGCCGCGTCGCGCAGCGTCCTGTGGCTGCCCAGATAGTCCGTGCCGTCGCAGCGGAACGTGCGCAGGCCAGGGAAGCTCTCGAGGACACGCGAGATATCGCCGCCCGGCGTCTGGACGTCGACCGGCACCGAGATCGCGTAGCCGTTGTCTTCGACGAGATAGAGAACAGGGAGCTGCCTGGTCGCCGCCGTGTTGAGCGATTCCCAGAACTCACCTTCGCTCGTGCCACCCTCTCCGATCGAGATGTAGACGATCTCGTCGGGTTGGTACAGGCCGTCGCGTCCCTCGATCTGCGGCAGCCGGCCGTAGAGCACTCCTGCTTCGGCGCAGCCGACGGCGTGGAGACAATGCGTGCCGACGCAGCTGCTCTGTGACGGCATGTTCAGCCGTCGATGACCCCAGTGCGATGGCATCTGACGGCCGCCGTTTGCCGGGTCGTCCTTGGCGCCCACCGACGCGAGGAACATCTCGAACGGCGTCACCCCGAGTGCGAGGCACAACGCCCGGTCGCGGTAGTACGGGAACAGCCAGTCGATGCCCGGCTTCAGGTGCCTGGCGGCCGCGACGAGCACGGCCTCGTGGCCGGCCCCGCTGATCTGAAAGAAGCTCTTGCTCTGGTTCTTGATCTGGATCTCTTTGTCGTCGATCTTCCGCGACAAGAGCATCAGGCGGTAGGCGTCGAGTAGCTCGTCTCGCGTCAGCCCCTCGTATTGGCGGCTGCGCACTGTGCGTTCGGTTGCGCGGGCATCCGCGCCAGTGGCCAGGCCCGACCCCTTCATCTGAGGAAATTATCGCACGGGGCGCGGGCTCACGCTTCGGTCCCCGGTTCGTCGGCGATGCCGACCCAGTCCTGCCGAATCGGACTGAACACGTCCAGTTCAAATGTGTCCTCGAGCGCTTCGGCCTGGTGTGGGGTCTGCGCCGGGACGTGAATGACCTCGCCTTCGCGTACGATGACCTCTTCGCCGCCGACCAGGAAGCGGAGCGCTCCCTGCAGCACATAGGTCATCTGTTCGCTGTCGTGCGAATGAATCGGGACGAGCGCACCGCGCTTGAGATACGTCTGCGCGATCATCTCGCGCTCGCCCGTGATGATCTTCTGGGAGAGCATCTCGGTCACCTTGTCGAGCGCGATCTCGTCCCAGCGATGAAGGCGGGCAGTCATCAGTGCACGCGACGATCGTAGTCGTCCTTGCGTCCGCCCGAGTACACGTCAAACTTCTTCCGCATGCGGTTGATCCGCCATTTCAGGTAGCGATACTGGATCTCCGAGATGATGTTGAGGCGTTTGCCTTTGAGGTAGAGATATCCCGAGACCAGACCGCCTAGGTGCGCCGTGTGGGCGACGCCTGAACCGCCGCCGAGCGAGAAGAGCAGCGACAGGCCACCGAGGATCATCACGAAATAGCGGGCCTGGACCGGGAAGATGAAGAACACCAGGAAGGGCCGGGTCGGATAGTAGAGCGCGAAGGCGAGCAGCAGTCCGTAGATCGCACCGGAGGCGCCTACCGTCGACGGATAGTAGAACTGGCTGGCGAATGGAAAGGGCAGGATGCCGAGCAGCACCTGCGTCAGGCCCGCACCGAGTCCGCACGCGAAGTAGTACTTCGTGAAGTACCGCGTTCCCCACATGCGCTCCAGTTCCACGCCAACGAACCACAGCGTCAGCATGTTGAAGAAGATGTGAGAGACGCTGGCGTGAGCGAACATGTAGGTGACCAGCTGCCACACGGCAAACTGTCCGAACAGGTCCGCTGGACGCAGCCCGAGTTGCACGAGCAAAGCGGGAGCGAAGAAGGTGACGACGAAGACCGCGACGTTGGCGATCATGATCGCCTTCACGGCGGGCGTGAGTCTTCCCGGGCCGAACGAATACATCACGTCCGACGGACCGGGATATCGTCCTCGCATCACACTTCAGTCTCCACGATCTGAGGCCTAATCAGCAACATCGATGCCGATCCCTTCGGCCGTCGTCGCATCCGACGCGCGTGCAGCAACATGCGGCTGTTTACGCGAAGGAAGTGCGATCGCCAGCAGGGCGGCCACCAGCGGCAATCCTGACATCGCGATGAGTGCGCGTTCGATTCCGACGCGATCGGCCAGCATTCCGACCAGGGGTACGCTGAGCCCGCCGGTTCCCCACGCGAAGCCCATCATCAGCGACGACACCGTTGCCGCGCTGATCGGCGCGATCGTCTGTGCGAACGTCACGTTGACCGGCAACGTGGACTGCAGCAGGAAGCCGCCGATGGCCAGCAGGACGACGAACGGCCAGCCGTGGAGGAGCGGAGCGAGCACCAGGAACGGCACAGACGCGACGAGAGAAATCAGGATCACGCGCCGTGGGCCGAAGCGATCGGCCGATGGTCCGCCGATGAACCCGCCAAGTCCGACAGCGATGAGATAAATCGAGACGGCGGTGCCCGCCTGCGCGAGCGACATGCCTCGCCTCGTCAGCAGCACCGGAACGAACGTTCCGAAGCTCATCGCGGTCAAGGTTCGCAGCACGACGATGAAGTACAGCAAGGTCAAGGGTCGGGCATACGGCCGCAGCGCTGCGAGTCCTCCGGCCTCGTGATGCTCCTGCAGCCTCTCGAACGTTGGTATACGCCGCCGCAGCACCATCAAGGCGAGGAGTGCGGGAACCATGAGCAGCGGTGTGGCGGCCAGGCCGAACTGCTGCACGAAGGGGGCGAACGCCAGCGGCGCCATCGCCTGGCCGACCGTGCCGCTCGTGATGTGCGTGGACATCGCCATGCCACGCTGTGCCCCGGACAGCCGGTGCACGATCGCGGCAGCAGGCGGGTGAAATGCCGCACCTCCCAGTCCGCCCACGACCAGCACGAGCGCCAGAGTCACCGGATCCGGAGCAAGACCGATCAACGTGATCGTCGTCACGCACAGGATCGGTCCGGCCAGGAGGAGCAGCCGGGGTCGCCAACGATCGGCGATATGGCCAAAGCCCAGCTGCGCAACCGAGTTGGCGAGCTGAAAGCACATCTGCAAGGTGCCGGCGGCCGCGAGCGACAGGTTCAGGTTCAGGATGAGCAGCGGCAGCAGAGGCGCCAGGATGTTACCGAAGCCGTCGACGATGAAGTGGGTGCCGGCCAGTACGAGGACCGTCGGGTGCAACCCGGACAATCGGGTTTTCATCGCGAACGTCGCCCGAAGCGGCGTGTGACCACGGCAAGGCCTTCGCTGAACTCGCGGATGCGCAGCAGCCACGACGCCGTGCCCAGCACGACGACGGAGACGCCGATCGTGAGTCCGAGCCGCAGAATCTGCAGCGCGAGCGAGCCGCCCGGCAGCCACATCTCGAGCTCGTAGGACACGGCGTAGGCGGTAAAGCCCATCGCGACAGACGCCAGCGCGATGCGTGCCAGCGACCCGGCGATCCGCTTCTCTTCAAGGCCACCGATGTGACGACGCAGAAGAATCAGGAGGGTGACGGCGTTGAAGAGCGCGGCAATCGAGGTGCCGAGCGCCAGCCCGCGGTATCCCATCGCGCGAACGAGCATCACGTTCAGGCCGGCGTTGACCAGTACCGTGATTATGCTCACGATGACCGGCGTGCGATTCCTGCCGAGCGCGTAAAACACCGGCGACACGATCCGCACGACCGAGTAGGCGAGCAGACCGATCGCATAGAACTGCAGTGCCGCGGCGGTGGCCAGCGTATCGGCGGATGTGAACGCGCCGCGCTCGTAGATGACTTGAATGATCGGCACCGCGAGGATCACCAGCCCGACCGTCGCTGGGACGTTGAGCATCAACATGAGCGAGAGGCCGTTGGCGATGGTGCTTCGCACCGATTGCTGATCTTCCACGGTGTGCTGGCGTGCCACCGTTGGCAGAGTCGCGGTGGCGATCGATACGCCAAACAATCCAATCGGCAGATACATCAGCCGGAACGCGTAGTTCAGCCAGGAGACGGCGCCATCACCGGCGCCCGTTGCGAGCAGCGTGTTGACGAATACATTGACCTGCGTGGCGGCGAGCCCGATGGTCCCCGGCCCCATCAGCACGAGAATGCGCCGCAGACCTTCGTCCTGCCAGGCGACCCGCGGATGGTACGCGAAGCCTTCGCGGCGCAGCGTCGGCCACTGCAGCGCGAGCTGTGCCACACCGCCCAGGAGTGTGCCGATCGCGATGGCCGTGATCGGCTCGAGTCCAAACGCGGGCATGATCGGGACCAGCGCAAACGCGCAGATGATCGTGACCACGTTGAACATCGCCGGTGACAGCGCGGGGATGAAGTAGTGATGCAACGAGTTCAGCATCCCCATGAACGCCGCGGCGATCGCAATGAAGGTGAGCGCCGGCAGCATGATGCGCGCGAGTTGCACCGTCAGCGGAATCTGACCGGGATCCTGACTGAACCTCTCGGCCGTGAATGCTCCGACGAGCGGCTCGGCGAACACGATTCCGAGCAGCACGAGGAACCCCGTGACGATGAGCAGCGCGTTGACGACGTTGTTCCCCAGGCGCCAGGCGGCGTCCTTGCCCGAGGTCGTCAGGTACTTCGTGAAGGTGGGGACGAAGGCGGCGCTCATCGCGCCTTCCGCGAAGAGATCGCGCAGGAGATTCGGAATGCGGAACGCGACGTTGTACGCGTCCATCGCCGCGCTGGCGCCGAACACATGCGCCAGCACCGACTCGCGTACGAGGCCGAGCACGCGGCTCGTCATCGTGGCGACGCCGGCCGAGGCGGCCGAGCGCGCCAGCGCTGAGGAGGACGTCCGCTCAGGCGCCAAGCGTGCGCCGGACGGCTTCGTTGACCGCCTTGCCGTCAGCGTTCTTGCCAGCGAGCTTCGGCATGACGGCCTTCATCACCTTGCCCATGTCTTTCGGAGAGGTGGCGCCGGTCTCGGCAATGGCTTCGGCAACGGCGGCGTCGATTTCCTCGGGCGTGGCCGAAGGCGGTAGATACGCCTGCAGCACCGTGAGCTCGCCGGTTTCCTTCTCGACGAGATCCGTACGGCCGGCCTTCGAGAACTGTTCGATGGAATCGCGTCGCTGCTTCACCAGCGAGGCGACCACCTGCAGCACCTCGGCGTCGTCGAGATCGCGCCCCTTCTCGACGCCCTTGTTCATGATGGCCGCCTTGAGCATGCGCAGCGCAGACAGGCGCGACGAATCGCGCGCTTTCATCGCCGCAGCGATGTCAGCGCCTACTTGTTCGTTCAATCCCATGTGTCAGCGATCCTGTTCCGAGTCACCGCTCGTGATGTGCCAGCCTTCGGTCTCGTCATAGAACCCACGCGGGACCTGGACGGCGTTGACCTTGACGCTGACTTCGAGCGTGGACTTCACGTTGAAGTAGCCGTTGCGGCGCAGCACGCGGCGAAATGCACCGTTCATGACCGAGCATCGGACCTTGTCGGAGTCCTCGGCTCGCGCCTCGCGGTCCACCCATCGCAGCAGCGTCTTGAGTCCCGACACGTCGTCGGGATCGACCAGGAGGTCGACGAGCATCGTCACGCGTCCGAGCGGTTCGTGACGGTGACGATACACCGCGTACCCGTGCACTTCGCCCTGTCGCTTCAGTGCGACCACGGAGTAGCGAACGTGCGGTGGCTCGATGTAGCGCCAGTTCAAGTACGAGGCGTCGCGGCGGACGGCGAGGTCGAACTTCGGAGCGAGCCGCTCCCACAATGTCGTGAAGCTGTTGTCGAAGCGGCGGATGGGTTCGCATTCGGCACGCAGCGGCCGCGATCTCGCGACGACCTGCACGACTGGGTAGATGAGCGCGGAGATGAGCCGATTGAATGGCGTCGGCACGTTCGGCACTCGAAAGGCGCGCCGCGTCAACGGCTTCACGAAGCTGGGTACCAGGTGCGACGGTGGCCAGTGGAGCCGATCGATCACGCCGCGCGGCTGCTCGGATGGTCCGAAGGCGAGGACCGCGCCGCTATGACGATCCCATGCGCGGATCAGCGCCTCATCGAGCCCCTGACGGTCACGCTCTGGCGCGATCATCGCGCCCGCACCCCACGCGCCGTCGATCTCGATCCCCTTGAGCGACAAACGAACGGGGAGCGTCGGATACTGCCCGACAACCGTCGGACCCTCGCGCGCGACCCAGATGCCTGGCTGGCCAGTCGGGTTGTATGGATTGCGTCGATGCTGCCAGTCCCACCTGAGGCGAATCGCCTCGGCGGCGTCGGCGCCGTACGTGCGCCGATAGAGCGTGTCGACACCCCGGCGGTCGTCGGGGCGGAAGCGGTCGATGTCAGACATGAGACGCAGAGGATCTGCGTCTATTGTACGAGAACGAACCGCCTGCTATCGCGGTGTCTGCTCGGCCTCGCCGGGTCTTTGCGGCGGCGCATTGATGGTGCCCGGACGCACACCGCCGGGGACGACGCCGAATGGGTTACCTGGAGCCGGCGGCTGCGGTTCCTCCTGCTCCGGATCGATCTCGGTGTCGTCAGGCGGAATCGGGGCTCCTCCCTGCGGCGCGTTCAGGTTCGGTATGCGGCCGCGCGGGAAGTTCGGCGGCGGCCCCGGAGACGGCTCCTCTTCCTCCTCGACTTCCGGCTCCGGCTCACGGAACTGCGGGGGTGGTGTCGGCGGCTGCGGCAGCGCTGATGCTGCAGGGGCCCGCGACGTCGTCGGGAGCACCATGATCTTTGCGAACGACGAGGCGCCCTTCGAGTTCGCATCGCGAGCGAGAACCATGTACCCCGCGGCCTGGCGAAGGACGATGTCGAGCGCCTGCCGTTCCGGGGCGTCAACGAGCTGAAGCGAGACCGGAGCGCCCGGAATGCGTTCGCCGTTGACGATCTGGGTGCCTCCCAGTCGTGCCCATTCCGCGAGGATCCGGCTGACGGGAACGTTCTCAGCTGTCAGTTTGACGCGTCCCTGATTGAACTCGAGCGAGAGCGCCTGCGCCGACGCGATGCCTGTACTGCTGAGAAGGAAAAGGAGCGCTGCGACGAAATTCCTGCTGCGCATGGCGGCATTGTACCCGAGAACTACGCCTCGGAGTGGGCCTTCACGAACGCATTCACCGTCCGGGCGACACGCGCGATGTCGGTGTCGGCGAGGCGTGGGTGCAGAGGCAGCGATACCAGCTCCGCCGCGGCTTTCGAGGCCACGGGACATGCCTCCGGCTTGTACGCGGCAAAGGCCTCCTGGTCCGACAGCGGCACGGGGTAATGGATCAATGTTCCGATTCCCGCCTGGGCGAGGTAGGCACTGAGGTCGTCTCTCGCCTCGAGGCGAACCGGAAACAGATGGTAGACGTGGCCGGGGTCTCGTTCGCTGACAGCCGTCACAGCGTCTGACAACTGACGGCGATAGAGCGAGGCCAGCTGACGACGGCGTGCCGTCCAGGCGGGAAGAAAGTGCAACCGCGCACGAAGAACGGCTGCCTGGAGTTCGTCGAGCCGGCTGTTCACGCCTGGCTCGACATGATGATAGCGATCACGCTGGCCGCCGTTTCGGAGACGCCGCACCCTGGTGGCGATCGCGTCGTCGCCCGTGATCACGGCGCCGCCGTCGCCGAGTCCACCAAGGTTCTTCGTCGGGTAGAAACTGAACACAGCGGCATGTGATGTCGTGCCGATCGGCACACCGTTCTCGGTGGCGAGATGCGCCTGACAGCAGTCCTCGACGATCGCCAGCGTGTGACGGTCCGCAATTCGGCGGATCGCAGTCATCTCCGCGGGCTGGCCGTACAAGTGCACCGGTACGATCGCTTTCGTGCGCGACGTCACGACGGCGGCACAGGCCTCGGGATCGAGAGTCAGCGTACCGGGCTCGACGTCCACGATTCGCGGCGTCGCTCCGGATGCGATCACGGCAAGACCGGTGAACGCCGCAGTCAATGCCGGAACGATGACCTCGTCGCCGCTCCCGATGTCGAGCGCGCGCAAGGCGAGCGTGATGGCGTCGGTGCCGTTGCCGACGCCGACGGCGAATCGCGCGGCGCACGCCTCGGCGAACGCGCTCTCGAAGGCCTCGACTTCGGGACCGAGGACGAACCAGCCGCGCTCGATCACGCGAGCGATCGCCGCCGCCACCTCGGGGGCATCTTCGCCGGGACGGAGATCAGTGAATGGAAGCGGCGACGACTCGGTCACAACGCGCCGACTGGCGACCCACTCGGCACGTAGTGCGGCAGGTTCGCGCGGTAGAACGCGACCGTGTCCCGCAGTCCGTCGCGGAGTGACGTGGTCGGCTGCCACCCGAGCGTCCGATTGATGAGCGACGAGTCGGCGTGGAAGTCACCGATGTCGATCGCTTTTTTCTCCTGCGGCCAGCTGATCAAGCGATAGCGGCCGGTACCGGCGACCGAGATCAGCAGTTCGACGACCTGGCGCAGTGATATCGCCTCGGCGCCGCCAACGTTGAACACCTGGCCGTTGCTGTCGTCGCTGGCGCCCGCTCGCAGGAACGCGTCCGCGGCATCGTCGACATACACGAAGTCGCGCAGCTGCTCGCCGTCACCATAGATCTGGATCTCGCGATCCTCGACGACCTGGCGGATGAACCAGGCGATGAAACCCTGGCGATTGTGTTTGATCAGCTGACGCGGTCCGTACACGTTCGTCAGTCGGAGCGAGCAGGCGCGCACGCCGAAGACGTTGTTGTAGACCAGGTGGTAATACTCGCCGGCTGCCTTGTTGATCCCGTTCACATCGGTCGGCCGCACCAGATGCGATTCGGTGACCGGCAGGAAATCGGCGCGGCCATAGATCTGCCGCGTGCCTGCGAAGACCACCTTGACGGCCGGGTTGTTGTGCCGGCAGGCCTCGAGTAGCGACAGTTGGGCGCGGCAGTTGATCTCCAGGTCGGTGTACGGCTCCCGCATGCTGTCGATGTGACTGACCTGTCCGGCGAGGTTGAAGATCACATCGTGGCCGCGTACCAGGTAGTTCATGGTGCTCTGCTGACGGACGTCAGCGATGTTCACCTTGAGGCAGTCCTCGATGCCGTCGATGTTGAACAGGTTGCCGCCGTAGTCGCTGATCAGTGAATCGATCAGCAAAACGCGGGCGCCGAGTCCAACCAGCTGGCGCGCCAGATTGCTCCCGATGAAACCGAGTCCGCCCGTGATCATGACCGAGCGTCCCTGGTAGAAAGCCTGATAGTCGGGCGGGGACGAAGTCACGGCTGAACGCCTCGGGTCGGACCCGAGCGGGCGGGGCGCTGCGCCATCGGGTTGCGGAACAACACCGGCGTACTCTGTCGTCCGCGTCCGAGCACCACCAGCTCAATCCACAGTTTCATCACGTCGACACCGGTCCGGAAGACGCGGCGGAAATTGAAGAACTGCGATCGCCCGTGCGTGCGATGGTAATGGTGAACGGGCACTTCGACGACGCGGAACCCGGCGTCCTGGACTTTGCGCATCAGCTCCAGGCAGATCACACCACTGTCGCGATCCAGCTTCACGCGATCGAACACTTCGCGTCGCATCAGTCGGAAGTCGCAGTCGACGTCGCGGACCCGGAGCATGAAGAGGAGCTTGACGGTGAAGTGATACACGCGGCCGATGATGATGCGGTGCAGCGGATCCGATCGGCTGATCTTGTAGCCGGTGACCATGTCGGCGTCGTCGCCGAGGCGCGCCCAGAGCGCCGCGATTTCAGACGGGTCGTACTGGGCGTCCCCGTCGGTGTACGCGATCAGATCTTTCGTTGCCGCCGAGAACCCGGACCGCAGTGCGCCACCGTAGCCGCGGTTTCCGACGTGGTGGATGACGCGGACGTTCGGGTAGGTGCGGGCAAGCTCGTCAGCGATCTGTCCCGTCTGATCGCGGCTGCCATCGTTGACGACAATGATCTCGAAGTCGGGCGTCAGCTGGCGGATCGCCTCCTGCGCCTGGATCACGAGACTGGCGATGGTGCCCGCGTCGTTATACGCGGGAAAAAACATGCTGAGACCGGGGGCGCGCGTCACAGAGCGATCCGGCATGAGAAGGCCCCAAACCGTAGCACGGGAAGGTTTTTGCTGACAAGAACGAGACTGATCATTGCCTGTCTGCTATGCCACTTCAGTATGACGAGTGGACCACCCTCGCAGGACGCGAAGCTCACGTCGCGAACCGGAAATTGATGATGTCACCGTCCTGGACGACGTATTCCTTACCCTCGAGGCGGACCTCGCCGTGATCCCTGCATGCAGCCATCGATCCACGTGTGGTGAGGGCATCGTAAGCGACCACCTCGGCCCTGATGAACCCACGCTGGATATCGGTGTGGATCTCACCCGCGGCTAGCTGAGCCGGTGTGCCTCGTGCGATCGACCAGGCGCGGCATTCGTCCTCACCCACGGTGAAGAACGACATATAGCCGAGCAGATCGTAGCTGGTGCGGATGACGCGATCGAGTCCCGATTCCTTCAGGCCCAGGTCGGACAGAAAGGCCCTCGCATCGTCGCCCTCGAGTTGAGAGATCTCGAGCTCGATCTTCGCGCAGAGAGCCACGGCACGCGTCGCCGCGTGCGCGAGAAACGCCGTCAGACCGGCTTTGTCGGCAGCCTTCTCGATCGATGCTCCGACTTCGCTGAGATCCTCTTCGTCGAGATTGATGACGAGGAGGAGCGGCTTGGCTGAAAGGAACTGAAAGCCACGCAGCCGCTTCAAATCATCGCCCGTCAGCTCGAGCGCCCGCAGCGGCTTTCCGTCTTCGAGTGCCTTCTGACACCGGTGCACCAGATCGCGTTCTTTCTCCAGTTCGGCCGAGCGGCCCTTCTTGAGATCTTTCTCGATGCGCTCGAGCCTGCGCTCTGCCACACCGAGGTCGGCAAGGATCAACTCGTCTTCCATCGCCTGCGCGTCTCGTGCGGGATCGATCGAGCCAGAGGGGTGAGGCACGCTTTGATCGCGGAACGCGCGCACGACATGGACAAGTGCGTCGGCGTTCTTGTATCCGGCGACGTCCACGAGTGCCTGCGCCCCGCTGCGCGCGGGAGCAATGATGTCGGTGAATTCAACCGTCGCGGGTACCCGCTTGCGCGGGTTGTACATCGCGGTCAGCGCATCGAGGCGGCTATCCGGAACCTTCGAGATGCCGATGTTGACGTCGCCCCGTCCCTTCGGTGCGTCGCGGGCACTCGTCATGAGCTGAAACAACGTGGTCTTGCCGCTGGATGGGAAACCTATGAGAGCCGCTCGAAGCATGAACTTGCCAGCCTAGCACGCGGCGAACCTCGCT
>JAICEG010000007.1 GCA_025924295.1 Vicinamibacteria bacterium | reverse complement strand
CTGGGCGCGATGTTCGCGATCCCCGCTGGTCAGACCGTCATCGTTGGCGGCGGGTCGATCCCGTATCTTCCTGCCGGTCTGAAGAAGCGGGAAGAGAACATGAAGGGATGGCCGAAGTCGGACCCTGAAGCCAAGTGCTACATGGCCGGCATTCCGCGCTCGACCTACATGCCCTATCCGTTCCAGATCGTCCAGGGGCAGAAGGACATCCTCTTCGTTTACGAGTACGCGAGCTCGAACCGCATCGTTCACATGGACAAGCCGACCGAGCCGCCCGTCGACAGCTGGATGGGGTGGTCGAACGGCAAGTGGGACGGCAACACGCTCGTCATCGATGTCACCGGCCACAACGATCAGACCTGGTTCGACCGCGCCGGCAACCATCACACCGAGGCATTGAAGGTCACCGAGCGGTACACGCTGCAGGGCGAGAATCACCTGACGTACGAAGCCACCATCGAGGATCCGAAGACCTTCTCGAAGCCGTGGCAGATTCGGATGCCGCTGTACCGCCGGATGGAGCCGAACGCGCAGTTGCTCGAGTACAAGTGCGTGGAGTTCTCCGAAGAGCTGCTTTACGGCGATCTGAAGAAGAAAACCGAGTAGTTCCGAGCAATTCTGCGGCTGAGTGATACACTGTTGAATAGGGCTTTCTAATCTGAGGGTCGGGATCTACGGAACGGACGTCCCGAATAGGTAGGAGAAAAATTCGATGCGAACGAAACTCTTCAGCATTGCGGCCGCTGCCGCGCTTGTGGTGGCGGTGGCTGGCGTCCAGTTGTCAGCGCACCACTCCTTTGCGGCTGAATTCGACGCCAAGCGTCCGGTCAAGCTGCGGGGCACGGTCGTGAAGATGGAATGGATCAACCCCCATTCCTGGATTCACATCGACGTGAAGGATCCGGCCAGCGGTAAGGTCGAGCGCTGGATGGTCGAAGGGGGCGCACCGAACGCACTGCTGCGCCGCGGCTGGAACAAGAACTCGCTGACCGAGGGCACGGAGATCCTGGTCGAGGGCTTCCAGGCCAAGGACGGCGCCAATCGCGCCAACGGCCGCGATATCACGTTCCCGGACGGCAAGAAGCTGTTCGTCGGTTCGTCTGGTATCGGCGCTCCGGACGAGAGAGCGGACGACAAGCCGCTCAAGTAACGTTTAACCGCCCCGCTCCCGATGGTCCTGCCATCGGGAGCGCGGGTGGGTCTGTCATCTTGCGCCCGTCACCGCGCACCTCCAGCGAGGCGCTCGTTCGCGTGCGCCTGCGTCCGCCGTCTCGCGTCGGTTCACGTTCTTTCTTCTCACGCCACTGTTGATGTCTTCGACGCTCGAAGCCGTTTCGGCTGCGAGATGGCGCGTTGCTATCTCACTCACGATCGCGATGATGGTGGCCTACTTCGGCTTCATCCTCCTCGTCGCGTTCAATAAGCCCCTGCTCGGAACGCTCGTCACGCGCGGGCTCAGCCTGGGCATGCTGCTCGGGGCGCTCGTCATCATCGTCGCCTGGATCCTGACCTGGACTTACGTGCGCTGGGCGAACACTCACTACGACGCGTCGCTCGCCAAACTGAGGGAGCGCCGATGACATCTGCCATCGGCGAACCCAACGCGATCGCCATCACGTTTTTCCTCGTCTTCATCGTGCTCTCGCTCGGCATCACGGTGTGGGCCTCGAGGAAGACGCGAACGGCGGAGCACTTCTACACGGCCGGCAAGAGCGTGACCGCGTTCCAGAACGGGTTGGCGCTCGCTGGCGACTACATGAGCGCTGCGAGCTTTCTGGGCATTGCGGGGCTGGTGGCGCTGTCCGGGTTCGACGGGTTGATCTACTCGATCGGTTGGCTGGTGGGCTGGCCGATCGTGATGTTCCTGATCGCCGAGCCGCTGCGGAATCTCGGACGCTACACGTTCGCCGACGTGCTCGCCGCCCGTTTGCGGCAAACGCCGATACGCATCGCCGCCGCGATCGGCTCGCTGGCCGTCATCGCCTTCTACCTGATCGCCCAGATGGTCGGCGCCGGCAATTTGATCCGCCTGCTGTTCGGGCTTCCGTACGAGGCCGCCGTTGTCATCGTCGGGGCGGTCATGCTGGCGTACGTCCTCTTCGGGGGGATGATTGCGACCACGTGGGTGCAGATCATCAAGGCGGTACTCCTGCTGGGTGGCGCGACTCTCCTGGCGCTGATGGTGCTTTCGCGTTTCGACTTCAACCCGCTGGCGCTGTTTGCGCAGGCATCCGACATGTACGGGGCGAGCGTGTTGAGCCCGGGACGTCAGGTGAGCGATCCGATCGATGCTGTCTCGCTTGGACTCGCACTGATGCTGGGCACGGCGGGCCTGCCGCACATCCTCATGCGGTTCTACACGGTTCCGGATGCGCGCACCGCACGAACCTCCGTTGGCTATGCGACGGCGTTCATCGGCTTCTTCTATCTGCTGACGTTCGTACTCGGGTTCGGCGCGATGGTGCTCATCGGGCGTGATGCCATCACCGGTATCGACGCCGGTGGCAACATGGCCGCGCCATTGCTCGCGGAAGCCGTTGGCGGCACGCCGTTCCTCGGGTTCATCTCCGCTGTCGCCTTCGCGACCATTCTCGCCGTGGTGGCAGGGCTGACGCTGTCGGGCGCGGCAACGCTGTCGCATGACCTCTGGGTCAGTGTCGTGCGCGGCGCCAAAGCAGATCAGCGCGAACAACTCGTGGTCGCACGCGCCGCCACCGTGCTGCTGGCGGCTGTGTCCATCCTGCTCGGCATTGCGTTCAAGGGGCAGAACGTCGCCTACATGGTGGGACTCGCGTTCGCGATTGCCGCGAGCGCGAACTTCCCGGCGCTCGTGCTTTCGATCTTCTGGAAGCGGCTGACGACGGCCGGCGCCCAGAGCAGTATGATCGTCGGCACGGTCTCGGCGTTGTTGTTGATCTATTTGTCGCCGACGATTCAGGTGGACATCCTGCACAACTCCGGCGCCTGGTTCCCGCTGCGCAACCCCGGGATCGTCTCGATTCCGTTGTCGTTCGTCGTGGCGATTGGCGTATCACTGCTGTGGCCGGTCGCGTCTGAAGCACGTCGGTTCGCAGAACTCGAGCGCCAGTTGCACCTCGGTGTCGAAAGCGCTGACGAGCTGACGTAGCTTCTATTCGTAGGGCGGGTCCTGATTTGCGGACCCGCCTGAAGAGCCGGGTCTAAAGAACCAGACCCGGCCTACGGAATCCCGTGACTAACCGCTCTCGCCTAATCGCAGTCGTGCTCGGTGGTGTGATTCTGTTTGGTGCGGCGTTCTTCGTCATGAGGAACCGGTCGTCGCTCCCTGAACCCGGCTCCGAAACCTACGAGCAGGTGACGCGCGCGTTCTACTGGGGCTTGTCTGCACTCGAGGTCGGCCTCCTCGACGATGCGCGCCAGCAGTTCACGAGTGCAACCACCCTCGTTCCCGACGAGCCGGCAGCGTGGGCCAACCTCGCGCTGACGGAACTGCGTCGAGGAGAACTGGACGCGGCGGTTGCTCCGATCGAACGCGCGCAGGTGCTGGCGCCACAGAACGCCGACATCGCGATGCTGGCTGCGCGGATGGAAGCGGCGCGGGGCAGAGTCGATGAAGCGGTTGCAGGGTTGCGCCGCGCCGTGGAGCTCGAACGCGACGGGCTGCGCGGACGGTTCGCGCTCGCCGACGAACTGCAGCGACTGAACACCGCCGAGAGTGACACCGAGGCGCTGACTCTGCTCGACGAGGTCGTGCGCCGCGCCCCAACCAATCTGGCCGCGCTGGTCGAGCGCGCCCGAATTGCGGCTCGTCGCCAGGACGAGGTCCGTCTCCGGAGCTCGCTGGAGGCATTGCGTCCGCTGTCGGCCGGGTGGTCGCAACAGGCGCTCGAGCAATTCGGGACGCTCGAGGCAGCTGTCAGGGAGATGCGATTCGACGATGCGGTGCGTGCGACGACGTTCTTGCGCAACGTCCTCGCTCCGGTGCCGGCGTTTCGCGAAAGTCTCGCAGCAGTCCGGACTCCGACAGAGCTCATTGCCGAACCGTTCGATCGCTTTCTCGCGCTGATTCCACCGCCAGTCAGGCCATCGCCCGCGGATCGATCGATCACGTATGCCGCGGAGGCCGCCGGAAGCGACGCCGTGGCAGCGCTGCTTCCTGTCTTTCCGTCGATCGATGCCGCGCCGTCGTTGTTCGCGGTCGACGCGACGAACCTCAGGCAGCTCGATGGAGCGGCCACCGCATGGCCCCTCGCTGGAAGCGCGTCAGGTGCGCCATCGGTGAGCGCCATGGTTGCGCTCGACTGGAATCACGACTTTCGAACCGACATCGTCACGGGAAACCGCGCCGGTTTGCGCCTGCTGCTCCAGGACGAGAAGGGCGGGTTTTTAGATGCAACGGTCAAAGCATCTGGTGGAGCGCCGGCCGCTGATGATGTCTTTGGTGTCTGGGCCGCCGACATCGAGATGGACGGCGACATCGACATCGTTGTTGGCATGACGGACGGCGCGCCGTTCGTGCTGCGGAACAACGGCGATCTGACGTGGCAACGAGCGCAGACCTTTACGGGCCTTACCGCTGCGCGTGCATTCGGATGGGCAGACCTCGATCAGGACGCCGATCCCGATGCGATGTTCGTCGACGGCTCCGGTTCCCTGCACGTGTTCACGAATCGTCAGGCCGGCGTGTTCGCAGCAGCGCCGTCGCCGAATGTGACTGATGTCGTCACGGCCACGGTGGCCGACCTCGATAGCGACGGCATCATCGACGTCGTGACGCTCGATGCGAAGGGCATCGTTGGCAAAGTGTCCTGGATGAACGGGGCGTGGACGGTGAGCGAGATCGCCACGTGGCCCGGCTTCACAGGGTCCGGCCCCGGCACAGGGCGGCTGCTTGCAGCCGACCTCGATAACAACGCGGCGCTTGATCTGATCGCGTCGGCGCCTGGTACGTCGCACGCCTGGCTGGCGAACGAGGATCATCGTCTCGAAGCACAGGCAATCGGAACGGAAGCACAGGTTTTTGCAGCCGTCGATCGGAACGGTGACGGTCGTCTCGATCTGGCAGCACTCGCCATGGGCCGCCCGGTGTGGCTGATGGCCGGTGGTGGCGCGAGCGGCTATCACTGGAAGCTGGTCCGTCCACGCGCGCAGGCGACCGCGGGCGATCAGCGGATCAACTCGTTCGGTGTGGGCGGGGAGATCAGTGTGCGGTCGGGCCTGACCGTCCAGACGCAGGTGATGACCGGAACGCCGGTCCACTTCGGTCTCGGTGCGCGCACGGGTATCGATGTCGCGCGCATCGTCTGGCCAAACGGCAACGCACAAGCGGAATTCGGCTCCGCCGTGGACGATGTGATCGTTGCCGAGCAGCGGCTCAAGGGATCGTGCCCATGGGTATTCGCGTGGGACGGCATGGAGATGGGCTTCGTCACCGACTTCCTCTGGCGATCGCCGCTCGGGCTGCGGATCAACGCACAGGACACCGCCGGCGTGACGCAGACGGAAGACTGGGTTCGAATAGCCGGAGATCAGCTTCAGCCGCGAGAAGGCTTCTACGACATTCGAATCACCGCAGAACTGTGGGAGACGCATTTCTTCGATCACGTCTCGTTGCTCGTCGTCGATCACCCGGCTGACACCGAGATGTTCGTGGACGAGCGTTTCCAACCGTCCGCGCCACCAGCGCTGGCGCCGCGCGCGATGCGACTGCTCGGTCCCGTCGCGACCGCTCGCGATGGGCACGGCAGCGACGTGACTGGCGTCGTGGGGAGCCGCGACGGCAGATATCTCGCGACCTTTAGGCGAGGGCCCTACCAGGGGATTGCCGAAGAGCATTTTGTCGAGTTTGAGCTCGGCTCACACGCACGTACCGACCGGCTCACGCTGATCGCCAACGGGTGGATCTATCCCACTGACAGCAGTATCAACGTGGCCATCGGGCAGGGTGGAGTGGTTCGGCCGAGTGGTCTGATACTCGAGGCCAGGGACGCCGACGGCCGCTGGGTCGTCGTCGAGCAGGACCTCGGGTTCCCGGCGGGCAAGAACAAGACGATGCTGATCGACCTCAGCGGGGTGCGAGATGCGCAGCGACTCAGGTTGCGTACCAATCTCGAGATCTACTGGGACTCGCTCATACTTGCGCAGGAGGTCGACGCGCCGCTCCGCACGCGACGGCTGGACGCGGCTGACGCCGAACTGCGCTACCGCGGGTATTCGCAGACGACGTCGGGTCGAGGGGAGTCGCCTGAAACACCGCGCTACGATCGGATGGCCAGCGTCTCGCAACGCTGGCGCGACCTGGTCGGGTATCACACCCGCTTCGGTAATGTGAACGCACTATTGTCGGGTGTTGACGACCGTTATGTGATCATGAACGCCGGTGATGAGATGCGGTTGCAGTTCCCCGAGCAGCCCGCGCCCCAGTCCGGCTGGCGCCGCGATTACGTGCTGATTGGCGATGGCTGGGAGAAGGACGGCGACTACAACACCGGGTTTTCGCAGACCGTGCTTCCGCTGCCATCACACGACCAGCCTGCCTACGGCAAGGCCCACGCCTCGGGGAATCTCGAAGACGATCCCGTCTATCAGCGTCACCGCGCCGATTGGGAGGAGTATCACACCAGGTGGGTGGAGCCGACCGCGTTCGTACGGGGTCTGAGAAAACCGTGAAGGCCTCTAACGACGTCGCGAAATGATATCCGCTCGACGACATCGCATTGCCTGGTTCGTCTGGACGCTCATGCTGGTGGCGTCGCTGGTTGCCGTCCGCGCGCTCAATCAGCGTGCGGTCGGCGGGTTGGCTGATGACGAGGGCGTCTCTGACTTGCGGTTCGGGTTCCGCCTGCAGGAGTCGGCGAAGAGACGCGGCGTCGAATTCGTTCACGAGGGGCCGACGTTCGACTCGCGGTTGGACCACATCATGCCGCAGGTCGCGTCCACGGGAGCGGCCGTCGCGGTCGCCGACTTCGATCGGGACGGCTGGCAGGATTTCTACGTCTCCAACAGCCGCGAGGGAAGTTTCAATCGCCTGTATCGAAACAAGGGAGACGGCACCTTCGAGGACGTTGCACCATCAGTCGGTCTCGCCGATGTCAATCGTCCGGAGACCGGTGTGTCCATGGGAGCGGTCTGGGGCGATTACGACAACGACGGCTGGGAGGATCTGCTTCTCTATCGATACGGCCGTCCGCAATTGTTTCGCAACGACCGGGGGCGCGCCTTCGTCGCCGCGGGCACCGGGCTGCCCGCGCGGATCAATGCGAATTCGGCGACCTGGCTGGACTACGACCGCGACGGTCGGCTCGACCTCTTTCTCGCCGGCTACTGGCCCGACGGCGTGGACCTCTGGAAGCTCGAGACGACGCGCATCATGCCGGAGAGCTTCGAGTACGCCAACAACGGCGGGCGGAAGTATCTGTTGCGCAACCAGGGGAACGGAGCCTTCGAGGATGTCACGGCGAAGCTCGGTATCGACAGCCGGCGCTGGACGCTTGCGCTCGTGGCAGCCGACTTCTTCGGCACCGGATATCCGGACCTGTTCCTCTCGAACGACTACGGCGTCTCCGAGCTCTTTGCCAATCGCCGAGGAGCGCGTTTCGAGGACATCGCGGGGGAGACCGGCGTCGGGCGCGCACCGAAGAGCGGAATGAATGCCTCGCTCGGTGACGTGTTCAACGATGGCCGGTTGTCGATCTACAAGACGAACATCTCGGAGCCAGGACAGCTCGTTCAAGGCAACGATCTCTGGGTGCCGGAAGCGCGTGGCTCGGGTCGCAACGAGTTCCAGAACATGGCGACGACGCTGGGCGTCGACCTGGGGGGATGGAGTTGGGGCGCGCAGTTCGGCGATTTGAACAACGACGGATCGCAGGACCTCTACCTGGTCAACGGCTACATCTCGGCGGGAGAGCGAAGCAGTTACTGGTACGACTTCTCGGTGATCGCCGTGGGTCATAGCTCGATCATCGCTGATGCGGCCAACTGGCCTGCGATGAAGGGACGAAGCCTGTCCGGGTATCAGCGCAAGCGCGTGTGGATCAACGACGGCTTTGGCAACTTCACCGATGTGGCGCAGGCGGTCGGTGCGACCGACACCCACGACGGCCGCGCCGTGGCGCTCGCCGATCTGCGCAACACCGGCGTACTCGACGTCATCGTCGCCAACCAGCGCGGACCGCTTCTCATCTACGAGAACACCGTCGCGCCCGGGCGGCATTGGATCCAGTTCGAGCTGGAGGGCGGCAAGAGCAATCGCAGCGCCATCGGCGCACGCGTGGAACTGCACTGGAACGGACGCGTCCAGGCCCAGGAAGTGAGTGCAGCGACGGGGTTCAGCGCCCAGAACCAGCGCCGGCTTCACTACGGACTTGGTGACGCTCGCACCGTCGATCGCGTCGTCATCCAGTGGCCGTCGGGCGCCCGCCAGACGATCGAGAGTCCGGCTGTGGACGTTCGGCATGAGGTCAAGGAGCCCGATGGCCAGTGATGCCAAGGTCCTGTCGTCGGGCGATCGCGTTCCGGCGCGCCGCAGCCGGTTGCTGGCGCTCGACAACAGGTTCCTGCCGCCGATCCTGATCACCAGCATCCTGGTCGGGGCCAACCTGTCGTTCGGCATTCTCGAAGGCTGGGAGCGAACGGGGCTGGCAATCGTGGTGGCGATCGGGACGGAGATGCTGCTCGGTCGCATCACGTACGGGAAGTGGCCCCACCCGGCAAGCGCCTACATCAGCGGCATCAGCGCAGGCATCCTCATTCGGTCGCCGTTCTGGTGGCCGTACTTCTTCGGCAGCTTCATCTCGATCCTGTCGAAGTACGTGCTGCGCCTCAACGGACGGCACATCTGGAACCCGACCAACTTCGGCGTCAGCGCCATGGTGTTCCTGGCACCAGCGACGGTGACGGTTCTCAGTGTTCAGTGGGGGAACGCCGTCGCGCCAATGGCCGTCATCTGGCTGCTTGGAGCGGTGATCGTGTGGCGCGTGGGACGGGCCCACATTTCGGCGACCTACGTGGCCGCGTTCTTCGTCTTCTCACTCGTACGAAGTGTCGTGACCGGCATCCCATACCTGGCGACCGTGGCGCCGATCACGGGGCCGATGTATCAGCTGTTCATCTTTTTCATGATCACGGATCCCAAGACCACCGTCCGCTCGAAGCGCGGCCAGTGTGTCGTCGTCGTGCTCGTGGCCTTTGTCGAGATGCTGATGCGGCTCGCAGAAGTCGTCTATGCGCCCTTCTACGCGTTGTTCGTGGTGGGCTCCGTCGCGATGGTCCTGGAGATCCGGTGCGACGCCCGCGCCCGCCCGCAGGGTGGTCCGACGATCGGCTGAGTCATACCTCTTAACCCGCCCCCCCCTAATTTAGTGTGCAAACTGGTCGGAATTGTGTGCAGATTCTGTCCAGTCACGCCACGACTCCCGAGATTCTGACACTCACGGCGCAGTTGGCTGTCCAAATATGTGAGGTGAGGCGTTTATTCGTGGACGGCCGCTCGAGCGTCGGCTGAGACGCCGGCGTGAGCGCCGCATGAGGAGTCTCATTGGAACAGGGTCCCAGGGGTGGACGGATGTCGGTCCACCCACCAGGTATCTCGGTTGACCTTCTCGAGCCCCGATCCGGTTGGTTTTCCTCCCTTCCGCTTGGTGCCGCGTTTCTGAGCCTTGCCTTCGGTAGTGTCGTCCTGCTCGGTCGAGCCTTCGACCTCTCCTTCCTGCAGAGCCTCCTGCCCGGCATTACAAACGTGAAGTCGAGCGCTGCCACGAGCTTCATCCTGGGCGGCGGATCGCTCCTGATGCTCGCTCGCGGTCGCGAGGCCCATTTGTGGGCACGCCTCTTCGCTACTGGCCTGCTGGCACTGATGACTCTTGGCTGGATCGGTCTGGCGTTGACCGAGGTCGGCCTGACCACCATCGAACCGGTCGGGCTCGGGTTCCAGACCACGTTCGGGTTCACGCTGCAGGGCGCGGCCCTCCTGCTCCTGACGAACAAGCGGCTGACCGCAAGGATGGTCGGTGCGGAGCTCGCGCTCGCGGCGGCGTTCGTGGGTTGGGCGGGCCTGATTCTCTACACCTACAGCGCAGGTCTCGTGTCGTGGGAATCGGTTTCCCCGATGGTCTACATTTCCTTTGGCGCGACGGTGCTCGGTCTCGGGACGGCGGCTGCTGACGAAGTGCTCAGCCCGTTTCGTGTCCTGCAGAGCGATGGCCCGGGTGGGGCGCTTGCCAGATATCTGGTGCCCATCGTGGCGATCACTCCATTCGTCCTGGGGTGGATTCATCTGGCCGGTCAGCGCGCGGGGTGGTACGAGCCGACGCTCGGCGTGGCGGTTCTGACCATTGCCAGCAGCGTGCTCTTCGCTTTCATCGTCGTGACCTACGCGACGCGGCTCGATCGCAGCGAAGAGCGCCGGCAATCCGCCGAGCGCGTTCTGCGCGAATCAGCCGAATTCAACACCCAGATCGTTGCCAGCGCGCAGGAAGGCATCGTCGTTGTCGATGAACATCAACGGTGCGTGTTGTGGAATCCGTTCATGGAACGACTGACCGGCGTCCCGGCGCGGGACGTGGTCGGAAAGCCCCTGATGCAGGCGACGTCGTTCGGTGTCCTGACGCAGCTCGAGGCGATGGAGCGGGCGTTGGCGGGCCAGCACGTCGAAGACGATGTGGAGCGGCCGACGCCGTCCGGCATTCCAGCGTGGCTGCTGGTCGCACACACGCCACTCAAGAACGCTGACGGCGGGATCAGGGGCGCGATCGTCACCATTCACGACATTACCGAGCTGAAGCGCGCAGAGCAGGCGCTCCGCGAATCGCAGAAGCGGACGTCGACAGCGCTGGCGGCGCTGGGCGTCGGCGTCTGGGAGCTCGACCTCGCCACGCGTGCCGTCGTCTGGACCGAGAACGCCTCGCCACTGCTGGCGTCGTCGCCCGATTCCATTCGCGCCCTCAATGACCTCATCGACCGGATTCATCCAGACGATCGGGTGCCGACCCTGTCGGCGATCGAGGGAGCGATTGCGGACAAAGGCGACTTCGACGTGGAGTCGCGTGTCGTTCTGCCCGATGGCACGGTGCGCTGGATGCGCAGCAAGGGACGCGTCGTGCCGGACCCGATGGGCGGCGCCGAACGATTGATCGGCGTGACCTCGGACACCACCGGACGTCACCTGCTCGAGACCCAGTTCCTCCAGGCGCAGAAGATGGAGGCGGTTGGTCAGCTTGCCGGCGGTGTCGCGCACGATTTCAACAACCTGCTGACCGCGATCCTTGGCTATTCCGCGATGGTCAAAGATGGCATCACCGATCCGGTCGGCCGCAAGAACGTCGACGAGGTGATCAAAGCCGCGATGCGTGCGACCGCGTTGACGAAGCAGTTGCTGGCTTTCAGCCGCCGTGAGACGCCGGAAGTCGTCGTGCTGAACGCCAATGAGGTCGTGCAGGATCTGCTCGACATGCTGGGGCGGCTGATTGGCGAACATGTCATCCTGACTACATCACTCGCCGAGCGGATGCACTCCACTCGCATCGACCGGGGACAACTCGAGCAGGTCATCGTGAACCTGGTCGTCAACTCCCGTGACGCGATGCCCAGAGGGGGCCACATCGGTATCGACACTGCCAACGTTCACGTCGATTCCGACGTCAGCGCTCACGGCGGTCCCATCCCGCACGGGCACTACGTCATGCTCGCTGTCAGCGATACCGGCATCGGCATCAGCGACGAGGTGCGGGCGCACCTGTTCGAGCCGTTCTTTACAACCAAGGGGCGGGGCAAGGGCACGGGACTCGGGCTTGCGACCGTTCACGGCATCGTGACGGCCGCGCAGGGTTATATCGCCGTCCAGAGCGAGGTTGGCAAGGGGGCCATCTTCCAGGTCTACTTGCCGGCCAGCGTCGATCCGGTCCGTGAAGTCCGGGCGCGGAATGACGATCCGCCGCTCCGGGAAGTTCCCTCGATCGGCACGACCGTGCTCATTGTCGAAGACGAGGAGGCGGTTCGTTACCTGGCGCGCGTCATCCTGGAACGCGCCGGCTACAAGGTGTTCGAGGCGTCAACGCTGGAACAAACCGAGGCCATGCTGTCCGACATTGGTCCGGTAGACGTACTCGTCTCCGATGTGATGTTGCCCGGAGGTCGCGGAACGGATCTGTATGCGCGTCTGCGCTCCCGTTATCCAGCCTTGCGTGTGGTCTTCATGTCTGGATATGTCGACGACGAGATCCTGAAGCAAACGCAGCTCGACCCTGCGATGCGGTTCATCCAGAAGCCATTCGCCGCGGACGCTCTCCTCAGCAGCGTCACCAGCCTGCTCGCCTCGGCCAACGCGGGCCGGTGATACACTGCGCCCCCGCAGCGGCCCACGAAGGCCCGTTCGGCGTATGGCGTCGCACCTCCAACGTTTCAAGGACGCACAGGATCAAGCGGTCGCGGGCTTCGAGTCGGCGTTGTCCGAGATGCGATCGGGCGCCAAGCGCAGCCACTGGATCTGGTATGTGTTTCCCCAGTTGTCCGGCCTCGGTCAATCAGCTGCCGCGCTGACCTACGGCCTGCGCGATATCTCGGAAGCCCGGGAGTATCTGTGCGATTCGCTGCTGCGTGCGCGCCTGCTTCTCATTGCCTCCGCTGTTGCCGAACAGATTGGGCCTGAGCGGAAGACGTCGCTCCCACGGTTGATGGGGTCGACGATTGATGTGACGAAGCTCGTCTCGTCGATGACGTTGTTCGGCAGCCTGGCGAAGCAACTGCACGCGGAGGAGGGTGGCGACGAGTACGCGGCGATCGGTCGTGTCGCGGACGAGATCCTCAGCGTCGCGAAGACAGCGGGCTACTCCCCCTGTCAGTTCACTCTCGATCAGCTTCAATAGATCGGTGTATTGGGCGCCAACCCGCAGAGCACGCGCCCGTACAGCTCCAGCGCCGTCTGCGTGTGCATGATGGCGTGATTGGCCAGCGCCTGGACATCGCGCTGGAAGCGCTGAATCGGCATGTGCGTCTGAATCGACGATGCACCGCTGGCGTAAAACAGCGTATCGACCGACTGTCGCGCCAGGCCCATGGCATACGCGATGTGCGCGCGTGACTTGACGCGTGCGTCGAGCGACATAGGTCCGCCGGTATGGCGATCGAGGAGCGCCGCTGCCCTTCGAACGTGGGCGTCGGCGGACTCGAGCGTCAGAGCCGCTTCAGCAAGCTGCAGATGCGTGACCGGCGCCTCCGCCTTGTTCGTGTAGAAGGTGTAGGCAATGCCGCGGCCTGGCAGCCGTGCGCGGAACTCCTCGAGCGCGCCCTGTGCCATGCCGAGCGGTGTGCCGCCGGCGTTGACCGTCAGCACCGGCGACAGCGGGTAGTTGAAGTACGGGTTGTCGGCGTTGTGCCTGGCAGGGAGACGTGCCTCGAGCATGTCCGGCAGCCTGAGGCAACGATAGGCCGGGACGAACACGTTGTCCGCGACGATGGTGTTACTGCCAGTGGCCGACATCCCCGTGGCGTACCAGTCGTCGAGGATCGTGAGCTCGCGGCTGCGCGCGATGACGCACGTCGGTACAGCTTCGGCTCCGGTGCCGACGACGGCGTTCATCACCGTCCACCTGGCGCCATGGCATCCCGTGTTGAATCCCCATCGCCCGCTGACGAGCAGACCGCCGTCCTTGGGCACGCCCGTTCCAGTCGGGGAGAAGACGCCGCTGATGCGAGGGTCGCGGTCCGCGAAGATCTCGTCCTGTGCCTGATCGGGGAACGTCCCGACGAGCCACGACATGGCGCTGTAGATCGTGGCGACCCACGATGTGGATGGGCAGCCGCGAGCGAGATTCGCGAGCACCTCGCACTGCGTCTGGAAATCGACTTCCGCGCCGCCGTAGCGTGCGGGCGCGGTCATGGAAAAGATACCGGCCTCGCTCAAAGCATCGAAGGTCGCATCCGATACCCGTCGCGCTTTCTCGGCAGCGGGTGCCCGTTCGAGGAGTAGTGGAACCAGCGCCGCGGCGCGATCGACCAGGGTCATGCCGCGATTCTACTCGGAACCATCGGCCCGTTTCAGATCGACGTACCGTTCACCCTCGCTGCGATAGATGCGAACCCGCCACGGATTGCAGCAGACCTCACAATCCTGGATGAAGGTGCCGCGGACATCGGGCTCGATGTAGATCTCGACTTGCTCTCCGCAGTACGGACAGGTGACGGTGTAGGTGTCGTCCATTCAGATCTTTTCGGCAGCGGGTAATTCGTCGGTACTGGGACGACCGGGACTCTTGAGGCGAATCGTCACCGGTCGACTCGGGAAGTCGATTCCGCGAGCCTCGAAGGCGAGCTTGATGCGCCGGCGGAACTCGCGGCCGACGGTCCACTGCTGGATCGGCACGGTCTTGATGCGGACACGCAGCTGCACCGATGTTTCACCAAAGGCCTCGACGCCGAGCACCTCCAGCGGTTCGAGGATGTGCGAGCCCTGGACCGGATCCTTGCGCAGGTCCTCTGCAACCGCACGAAGAACGTTTTCGACCGCGTCGACATCCTGCTCGTACGGAATCGCGATGTCGAGCACGGCATACGAGAAGTCCTTGGTCATGTTCGACAGGTCGGTGATGACGCCATTCGGGATGACGTGCACGGTGCCGTCGTGGCCGCGCAGCACGATGGTCCGCAGGCGGATCGCTTCAACGAGACCGGACTTGCCATTGATCGAGACGACATCGCCGAGACGCACCTGGTCCTCGAGAATCAGGAAGAAGCCTGCGATCACATCGCGAACGAGGTTCTGTGCGCCGAAGCCGACGGCCAGGCCGGCGATTCCGGCACCGGTCAGAATCGGACGGATGTCGACGTTGAACAGCGAGAGCGCCATCAGCGTGGCCACGCCGATGACGAGGAGCGTGGCGACCACGCGCAGAAGCTGGCCGAGTGTCGCGATGCGCTTCTTGCGTTCGAGCAGGTCGGTCGGGCTGGAGTCGCGTGAGACGAGAAAGATCTGAAGGCTGTCGATCAGGAAGTGCACCAGGCGAGCGACGAGGTACGCGCTCGTGCCAATGACCAGCAAACGGAGTCCCGGGCCCATCAGCCACCCGACCACTTCCTCGACGGAGACCCTGGGTGCGCCGCGCACGCCGATCCCGCGCAGCATCACGAGGCCGGCGACGAGCAGCGCCACGAACCAGAGCATCGAGCGAACGAAGCGGGTGAGGCGTGTGGCGAACAGGGCGCCTTCGTCGAGGACGCCCTCGCGCTCGAGGCGGGCGGCAAAGCGGTCGATCGCGCGCGTGGCGAAGCGTAGCCCGACCCAGACGAGCAGGGCGGCCGCCAGCGCTCCGGCAATCGCCGGCAGCAGTGTCGTGTTGGTCATCGCGTCGGGCATCCAGACTGGTTCGACACCAGTCTAAGACGTCGACACCTGCGGACGGTACCCGACAGTGGTGTATGCGGATTCGGCGTTCTTTTTCGGCCTAGGTCCAACCCTGCTGAGAGTCGGTGCGCGCCCGCTCGTTCAGCCAGTCGTCGCTCATGACGAGGGGGGCCGGCTGCCGCCACCAGCGCATGAGAAGGGCCGTCATCGCCGACAGGAAGCCCAGCACCACCGCCGGAAGCAGCGGTGTCGCGGGAGCTTCGAGCTTCTCAACGTGGACGGTCATTCTGCGTGTCTCCTCAATCCACGTGCCAGCTTACAGTACTCGTCAAAGATGCGATATCTCATCGGCACTCGAACGCTGCTGCTCAGGGAACTGATGCTCGAGGATACGCTTGGCGATTCCGCCTCCACCGATGCCGAAGGCGATGGCCACCGCCAGGCTGAGCGCGCCAAACGCTATGGCAAAGGCGGTCAGCACGACCGATCGTGCCACGGCGATCTGCTCGAGCGCCATGGCACCCGCCAGGATCAGGATCAGCCACCGCACGGCGCCGCTCAGCAGGCGGGGAGAGGGCACCCGTGCGTTGACCGCCGCGAGTAACGTGGCTCGCCATGCGAAGTTAGCGACGACGAGGCCGATGATGAGGATGATGACCGCGAGCAGCAGCCGTGGGACGAATGCCCAGAAGCTCTCCAGTAATCCCTGCAGTGACTCGAAGCCCAGCACGTCGATCCCCGAAATCAGGAAGCCGATCCAGACGAGCCAGAAGACGGTCGCCCCGATCAGGGCATCGGCCGGCGGCAGGTCGGCCGTGCGGAGCAGGGCAGCGACGCCAAATCGCTCGGCTGCGACGTTGATGCGCAGCCACCCGAGCAGCCCACGGACCAGGGTCCTGAGCAGCATGGCGATCAGCCATCCCACGATGATGATGGCCAGGGTCGTGACCATTCGCGGCAGGAAGACCGCCAGCGAGTCCACGAAATTCGTTCCGGCCTGTCTGATGGCGTTCGCGATCATTTGAGCCATGACTCACCTCAGGCTTTTGTTCCAGCGCTCAATGAGGTCGGGCTTCGAGCGTTCAAAATCCCGACACAACGATTCCAGCGCTTCTTCCACGACTTCCTCAGGTGCACCGGAGTACTGCCGGAGGAACGATCCCGTTCGGCCGAGATAGAGCGGCGCCAGCGCCTGCACCACGTGATCGCGTCGCATCACCCCGCTGCGATAGGCCAGCAGGAACTCATAGACGGTCGAGACCCACAACTCGTCCGGAAAACGCAGGTGCGCCCCCTGCCTGGAAGCCACGCGCTCGAGGGTCGAGAGGGTCTCGGCACTCAGGATGTACTCGAGGACCGACCGCAGGTTCTCGATGTCTCTGGCAAACGCCTCGGTCAGGCGGCTTCCGGCAACCGTCGGCGGTTCAACGGGTGTCGGCGGAGGAGGGCTGACCACCGCCATCGGCTCCGACCCGTTGCGTTCGAGCCAGTATGGCGCGTGTCGCTCGAGGCAATCGAACGACGATCGGACGACCTGTTCGAACAGTTCGCCGAATGACGCTCGCGGAGGCCCGGGCGGATGGGGGGTGAGACCGGCCTGGCAGCTGCGGAAGCCGCGCGCCAGCGCTTCCCCTGTGACCCAGAGGTCGATTCCCACACGTCCCAGCTCGGTGTCCCAGACATCCTGCTCGAGGCAGTGTGTGATGAAGCGGCTCGAGCATCCGAACTCCGGCGCGACCGGCTCACGAACCTGCCAGCCGTAAGCGGCCCGCATGAGCGGGCGGATCAACTGCGTCACCAGCGGGCCGTCGAGCGGATGGCGCTGATACACCGGCGCAACGTAGTCGTATTGCTGATCTCGCACTGGCCTGACCAGCGCCGCGATGCCCTCGGCCGTGATACCGGTGACGTCGGCGTTCAGAATGGCCACCGCGCGTGCCTGGGTCAGCTCGGCGGCCGTCATGATCTGACGCAGGGCGTTCCCCTTGCCGGGCACACCGTGATACGGCGTGCTGATGCGATGCACGGTCCGCAGCGAGTGCGACACGGTGACGGTATCGGTGTCGTCGGTCGATCCGTGCTGCCGAACCATGTTCGGCGTGCCGTCGTCGGAGCCGCCGTCGGAGTTGATGAGGACCGTGCGATCGCGAGGGAAGTAGCGCGCGAACGACTGATGAACGGCCTTGACGACCGAACGGATCGTCGAGGCGTTGTTCAGCGTGGGCACGCCGACGAGTACGTCCACGTGCCCGACCGCCATCAGGTGGTGGAGCAGTTCGTCCGAGAGCAGACTATCGCTGGCCACACTCACCACGCTCGAAACTCGCGTCGCCCGGTGCGAGGAGCGTGAGCACGAGCGGAGGCGCGAGAAGAAAGACGTGCGAACACTAGAGTCGTCTCAGTCTGAACCAGAAGAAGGCATACGGTTCCAGCGTCAGCATATACGGCAGCTCACCGATGCGCGGGAACAGACTTCGCCCGAACATCTCGATCGGCACCGCACCGGCGAGCGACTGGAGATCGAGTTCCACCGCCTGCGCGCTGTTCGAGAGGTTGTAGACGCAGAGCACCTGCTCCCGGCCGAGCGATCGCAGGTAGGCGAGCACGCGGTGGTTGGCCGGCATGAGAAACGTCGTGGTTCCGCGGCTGAAGACCGCAGTGGACTGGCGCACGCTGATGAGCCGGCGCATCCAGTTCAGCAGCGAGTGGTCCGCCCGTGTCTGTGACTCCCCTTTGCGGGCCTGATAGCAAAATTGGTGATTGGATATCTGCGGCTGGGCCAGCCGCTCCGGGTCGGCGGTGGAAAACCCGGCGTTCCATCCACCGTTCCACTGCATCGGTGTCCGCACGCCGTTGCGATCGCCGAGGTAGATGTTGTCGCCCATGCCGATCTCGTCGCCGTAGTAGATGATCGGGCTTCCCGGCATCGACATCAGCAGTCCGTTCATCAACTCGATCCGTCGTCGATCCCCGTCGAGCAGGGGAGCGAGGCGCCGCCGGATACCGAGGTAGATCCGCGAGGCCGGGTCGCGTGCGTACTCGTCGATCATGTACGCGCGCTCGACGTCGCTCACCATCTCGAGCGTCAGCTCGTCGTGATTGCGCAGGAAGATTCCCCACTGACACGTCTCAGGGATCTCCGGCGTGCGCTCGATGACCTCGACGAGCGGCTTGCGATCCTCGAGCCGCACGGCCATGAACATGCGCGTCATCAGCGGGAAGTGAAACGCCATGTGGAACTCGTCGCCCTCGCTGAAGTACGGGCGCACGAGCTCAGGTGGCTGGTTCGCATCTGCGAGGAGCATGCGGTCGGGGAAGTGTTCCGCGAGGTTCGCGCGCAGGAACTTGACGACGTCGTGGGTCTCGGGCAGATTCTCGCACGACGTGCCTTCGCGTTCGATCAGGTAGGGAACGGCGTCGACCCTGAACCCGTCGACCCCCAGTCCCAGCCAGAAGCGCATCACGTTCCACATCTCCTCGCGCACTGCCGGGTTGTCGTAGTTCAGGTCCGGCTGGTGGCTGAAGAAGCGATGCCAGTAGTAGGCCTTGGACTCGGGAGCCCACGCCCAGTTCGATCGCTCGGTGTCGATGAAGATGATGCGGACGCCTCGATACTTGTCGTCAGTGTCGCTCCAGACGTACCAGTCGCGCCGCGGGTTGTTGCGCGACATGCGGGCTTCCTTGAACCACGTGTGCTGGTCGGAGGTATGGTTGAGGACCAGCTCGGTCACGACCTGCAGGCGACGCGTGTGCGCGGCTTCCAGGAACTCGCGAAAGTCATCGAGCGTTCCGTAGCTCGGATGAATGCTGTAGTAGTCCGCGATGTCGTACCCGTCGTCGCGGAACGGCGAGGGATACATTGGCAGCAGCCACAGGCAGGTCACGCCGAGGTCGGCCAGGTAATTGAGCTTGCTCGACAGACCACGGAAGTCGCCGATGCCGTCGCCGTTGCTGTCGGCGAACGTCTTGACGTGAAGCTGGTAGATGACTGCGTCCTTGTACCAGAGCGGCTGGCGGGCGGTGGTGGGCACAGGCATCGGCAGGCTCATACGTGACCGCCGTTCACGGGCTGTTCGGCGAGCCTGAACACGACCGTGGATCGCCCGGTCAACTCGTAGTGCAGCGTGTCGTACTGGATTCGCCGGGACCAGCGCGCGTCCGAGGTGTCGAGCAGGCGTTCCCAGCGCTGTTCGGCCTCGCGAGCGGGAAACGCGAAGCGGACCGCCTTGTCATCGGCACTGAACAGCAGGAACAGTGTGTCGCCCACGATTGGATTGCCGTGTTCGTCGGTCTCGTCGATTTGTGATCCGTCGAGACGAACGCCCAGCACGCACGCGTCGCGACTCCACATCGCGTCGGACATCTCGGTGCCATCGGGTGCGAACCAGGTGATGTCCTTGATGGCGCCTTCACGCGTGCTCTTCCCCTGGAAGAAGCGACGCCGCTTCAACACAGGTTGATCCCGACGCATCTCGATCACGTACTTCGTGAAGCGCAGCAGATCGTCCTGCTCGGCCGATCGCTGCCAGTCGAGCCAGCTGATCTCGTTGTCCTGGCAGTACGCGTTGTTGTTGCCGCGCTGCGTGCGCCCCATCTCGTCGCCGGAATAGAGCATCGGTACGCCGAGTGAGAGGAACACCGTGGCCAGGAAGTTGCGCTTCTGGCGCTCGCGTACCGCACGAATCTTCGGATCGGACGTCGGCCCCTCGACGCCGTAGTTGAAGCTGTGGTTGTTGTTCTCGCCGTCGCGATTGCCTTCGAGGTTGGCTTCGTTGTGTTTCTGGTTGTAGCTGACCAGATCGTGAAGCGTGAACCCGTCATGGCAGGTGACGAAGTTGACGCTGGCGTGAGGACGACGGCCGCTGTGGTCGTAGAGATCGCTGCTGCCCGCGATCCGCGTGGCCAGCTCGGAGATGAGACCGCGGTCCGATCGCCAGAACCGGCGGATCGAGTCGCGATACCGACCGTTCCACTCCGCCCAGCCGACCGGAAAGTTTCCGACCTGGTATCCCCCTTCACCGAGATCCCACGGCTCGGCAATGAGCTTCACCTGCGAGATCACCGGATCCTGATGAATGATGTCGAAAAAGGCGCCGAGACGATCGACGGCGTGTAATTCGCGCGCCAGCGCGCTCGCCAGGTCGAAGCGGAATCCATCGACGTGCATCTCCAGGATCCAATAGCGCAGGCTGTCCATGATGAGCTGCAGCACGCGCGGGTGGCGCATGTTCAGCGTGTTCCCGCACCCGGTATAGTCCTGATAGAAGCGCGGATTCTTCGGGTCCAGCCGATAGTACGCCTCGTTGTCGACGCCCCGCAGCGACAGTGTCGGGCCCAGGTGATCGCCCTCGGCGGTGTGATTGTAGACGACGTCCAGTATCACCTCGATGCCAGCCGCGTGCAGATTACGGACCATCGTCTTGAACTCGCGCACCGAGCCGGATGAGCTCTTGCTCATGGAGTACCTGGTGTCGGGCGCGAAAAAGGCGCTGGTGTTGTAGCCCCAGTAGTTGCTGAGGTGACGTTCGACGAGATGACGATCGTAGGCGTGGTGATGGACGGGCATCAGTTCCACGGCGGTTACGCCGAGATCCCGCAGATGCTTGATCGCCTCGTCCGAACCAAGGCCGGCATAGGTTCCACGCATCGCTTCCGAGAGCCGCGGATGCCGCCGCGTAAATCCTTTTACGTGCAGTTCGTAGATGACGGTCTCGTGCCAGGGCGTTCGCGGGCGATGATCCTCGCCCCACGTGAACGCGGGATCGATGACGGCCGCCAGCATCGCAAAAGGGGCGTTGTCGCGTGTGTCGAACGCGAGGTCCTCTTTCGGATCGCGGAACCGGTAACCGTGAACTTCATCGCTCCAGCGAATGTTCCGTCCGATCGCCTTTGCGTAGGGCTCGAGGACAACTTTGTGGGGATTGAACCGGTACCCGCGTTCGGGGGCGTACGGCCCGTGAACCCGGTAGCCATACAACTGTCCCGGCAGAATGCCAGTGAAATAGCCGTGCCAGATGAGGTCAGTCTGCTCGGGAAGCGCGATGCGCGCGGATTCACGCCCGCTTTCCGGGGAATCGAACAGGCACAACTCGACCTTGGTGGCGTGCTCGGAAAAAATGGCGAAGTTGACGCCGGAGCCGTCCCAGGTGGCACCGAGGGGATAGGGTGAGCCGGGGCGTACTTTCATGCCTCCCCCGGCAACGCGAACGGACATCGATTGTTCTGGACTGTGGGCATCAGGAAGAGGTGTGGGATGAGCGCGTCGATCCTAACACCGCCTCTGGTGCCTCTGGTGAGGCTGGTAAAGCGTGCCGCCCCCGCTTACGTTTCGAGGACGCGTGCGTGCGCCGAATGGGCGCGAGTGCGTGTTTTGCGCGCGCCGGTAACGACGCGCTGCGGGACGTGGCGGTCCTTGAGGTACTTCCCGATGTCCACGCTCGGCAGCGGTCGGCTGAGCAGGTGGCCCTGGTACAAGTCGCACCCATGACGTTCCAGGAATGCGCGCTGAACTTCGGTCTCTACTCCTTCGGCTACCACGGTGAGACCAAGCGAATGGGCCATCATCACGATTGCACGCACGAGCGCTCCCTGCCGGACGCCGGTATCGATGTCCTCGACAAAAGCCTTGTCGATCTTCAGGACGTCGACGGGAAGCCGCTGCAGCCGTCCGAGTGACGAATACCCGGTTCCGAAGTCGTCGATCGAAACCCGGGCACCCTCTTCCCGCAGGTCCGAGAGCAGCTGGGTGGCGTCAGCATCCGAGAACATCAAGCCGCTCTCGGTAAGCTCCAGCTCGATCATCGACATCGACAAGCCGGCGTCACGAACGTGCGCGCGCAGCATCGAGGGGAGCACGCCGTCGCGGACCTCGACGCCCGAGATGTTGATGGCCAGCCGAAGCCCGTCGGCCAGCTTCGCCAGCTGCCACGCCCGGAACTGCTTCATCGCCGTCCCACACACGAAATGGGTGATCTCGGAGATCAGCCCGGCATCCTCGGCGAGCTGGATCAATTCGTTGGTCGGAACGTAGCCGCGCACCGGATCGTTCCAGCGCACCAGGGCTTCGAGGCCAAGGAGCGCGCCGGTTCGCAAGTCGGCCTGCGGCTGGTAGTGCACCTCGAGCTCGCCGAGATCGATCGCGCGCCGGATGGTGCTGAAGACCATCGGCGTCGTCGCCGACGGCCGCGCCATGTCTTCGGTGTAGCGGCGCATCGTGTCCCTGACTCGCTTCGCCGCATACAGGGCATCGTCAGCCATGCGAAGCAGGCCGGGCTGGCTGTCGCTGTGATCCGGATAGGCGACGGCGCCAATGCTGCAGGAGATGTGGACCTCGTGACCATCGAGGAGGAACGGTTGACGGACGATGTCGAGCAGCTTGCGGGCGACGAGCTCTGCGTGCTCGAACGCGGGCAGCTCGGTGAGCACGACTGCGAACTCGTCGCCACCCAGGCGGGCGACGGTGTCCTGTGCGCGAATCAACGAGCGGAAACGATCTGCGATCTGCTGCAGCAGCAGGTCGCCGATGGTATGCCCGAGGCTGTCGTTCACCACTTTGAATCGATCGAGGTCGATGGAGAAGATCGCCAGGCGGCGGCGATTACGTTTCGCGCTGGCGATCGCCTGGCCGAGACGATCGAGGAACAACTGGCGATTGGGCAGGCCGGTCAGCGTGTCGTGATACGCGAGATGTGCCAGCGTCGCCTGCCGTCGCTCGGTGATGCGGCGCATCAGGCTGAAGCCGGTGCCGATGCCGAGGTACTTGCCACGCCGCGTGACGATGAAGCCATCGAAGATGTACTTCGTGCTGTCGTCGGTCAGGATCTCGCTGAGTTGTTCGATGGGGGCGTATTCATCGAGGACGAGCGGCGTCCGGTCCATGAGCAGCCCCACGTGCCGGTTCTTGAGGGCGTCGGTGCCGTACTGCTGCCACAGCGTTTCACGAAAGCGGAAGCGATTGATCAACCCGACCGGTGTGCCGAGGTCGTCGACGACGGCCAGCGCATACAGCGTGGGATCGGCCTGGAATGCCTCGTGCGCGCTCAGCGCGGACGAGATCACGCGCAGGGGCGGAGTGGGTCGCACGAGTCCGGCCAGCGTTTCATCTGGAGATGTTGCCCGTGGGGTTATGTCGATGTGCAGCGGACGAGGTGCAGCACTCTGCGGCCGGGACATTATGAGTGACGTATCGACTGATAGGGTTGGAACCAGAAGGGCAGGAGTGTAAACCTCTAAGGGAATTCTCTTGTGAAAAGAGTGGAAGTTGCGCGCCGTTCCGGTCAGTGGCCACGCATCACTGGGGCGAACGACGGGGCGTCGTTCCCTCGCCGAGCAGCGCGGTCAGCTTCGCGCTGAGAGCCGGCCCGAGATGATCGATGCGGGCAATGGTGGTGGCGTTGCGATAGAAGAGGGAGACGTCGTGGCCGATGCCAATCGCCGCCAGTTGTACAGGCGACCTGGTTTCGATGCCGCGGACGACGTGCTGAAGATGACCTTCGAGGTACTCGTAGCCATTCGCGGCAAGCGTCGCTTCATCCATCGGCGTCCCGTCTGAGACGACGACCAGGATCTTCCGTCGTTCCGATCGTGCGAGCAGGCGGCCGTGCGCCCACTCCAGCGCCTCGCCGTCGATGTTCTCCTTCAACATCTCGTCGTGCAGGAACAAGCCGAGCGCGATGCGGGCGCGCCGCCACGGCACATCGGCGCTCTTGATCACGATGTGTTGAAGTGAGTTGAGGCGGCCGGGCTCAGCCGGGTATCCGCTGTGTGCCCACTCGCGCGCCGGTTCACCACCATCCCATTCCCTGGTCGTGAAGCCGAGAATCTCGCAACGCACACCGCATCGTTCGAGCACGCGGGCGAAGATCTCGACGGTGAGAGCGGCGATGAGCATCGGCCTGCCGCGCATCGAGCCCGAGTGGTCGATCAGCAACGTGACTACGGTGCTCGGGAACGGAGATTCGCTTTCTTCCTTGAACGGCCGGGCCGTGCCGCGGCTGGACACGAGCGCGGCCAGCCGGGACCCATCGATGACACCTTCATCGAGATCGAAGCGCCAGTGCCGCGTCTGTCGCGCCATCAGCACACGCAGGAGGCGCTTCGCGAGACGCGCGACGACCGGCCGGATGGCTCCCAGCTCCGCTTCCAGCTTCAGGTGAAGTTCGGCCAGCTCCGCGCGGTCGACGAGGCTGGCGGCATTGACGACGCGATCGTATGCGGGGTTGAAGACGCGATAGGGTGTGCCTGTCGTGCCGCCTTGTGTGATCGCTCCTGAGCCGGCCGAGCCTTCGGAATCTTCGGAACCCTGGTGTCGTTTCTTGAGTGGAGCGGCTGTGGCTCCCGGGTCACCCCGGCGCGGAAGCGAGCGGACATTCAACGTACGGCGAAGCTCGAACGGGAGCGGGCCTGCAATGGGCGCATCCTCGCGCGGGATGTGCGCGGCTGCGTCGCGAGCCCATTGCGCAGCCGCCTGCCCGAATCGATCCTGATCGTTCAGCGCGGCGGACAGGCTGGTCAGCCGCTCGATCAACGCTGACGCGAGGCGGCGGCGCAGCGGTGCCACCGCAGTCGACTTGTCGTTGGGTGCACTGAGACCGCTGAACGACTCGAAGGCCAGCCAGCGCGGTCCGTCCGGTGCCGGCCCGGGGTGCGCGAGGAGATTGTGCGCGATTCCCTTCAACCAGCGCGCGCCGAGCGCGTCGAGGCGGGCCTGTTCCAGTGCGTCGAACAGGTCGGCCGCCGGCGGTCCGGCCGGTCGATGACGGTTGTGAACGGCCGTGTCGTGAAAGCGCGCCCGCAGTGCCAGACGATCGCCAAAGGCACGTAGTCCCGACAGCGTAGCGGCGTCCGACTGCGCGACGGCGGCGTCGGCGTACTCGAGATCAGCGAGCACGCGCGTGCACGCGCCGACGGCTTCGAGCGTTCGATCCGGAAATGGACTGCCCGCGGTCAAGCCTTCCCCGGCCCCCGGCGATCGTCGGGAAGGTCGTGACCCATGCAGCGCTGGTAGTACTCGGCCACGAGCGCGCGCTCGTCCTCATCGCAGCGATTGAGGAATGTGAGCTTGAACGCAAGCGCGGGATCGTGAAAGAGCGTCGCGTTCTGCGCCCAGGTGACCACCGTGCGAGGCGACATGAGCGTGGAGAGGTCGCCGTCGGTGAATCCTTTCCTCGTCAGGTTGGCCAGTGCCACCATGGCACTGACCTGGGTGCGCCCGTCGGCATTGCGATACTCAGGACACCGCGCCAGCACGACGTCGATTTCCCGATCGTGCTCCAGGTAGTTCAGCGTGACGACGATGTTCCAGCGATCCATCTGGCCCTGATTCAGCGGCTGCGTGCCGTGATAGAGGCCGCTGGCGTCACCCAGTCCCACGGTGTTGGCAGTCGCGAACAGGCGGAACGAAGGATGCGGTTCGATCACGCGGCTCTGATCGAGCAGCGTCAGGCGTCCCTCGACTTCGAGCACCCGCTGAATGACGAACATCACGTCGGCGCGTCCGGCGTCGTACTCGTCGAAGACGAGAGCGCACGGACGCTGCAGCGCCCAGGTCAGGATTCCCGGCTGAAACTCCGTGACCTGCTTTCCCTCGCGGACCACGATGGTGTCCTTGCCGATCAGGTCCATTCGACTGACGTGGCCATCGAGGTTGACGCGCACGCACGGCCAGTTCAGTCGCGACGCGACCTGCTCGACGTGACTCGACTTGCCGGTACCGTGGCGGCCCTGCACCATGACCCGCCGGTTGTGCAGGAACCCGGCGAGCAGC
Source organism: Vicinamibacteria bacterium (assembly GCA_025924295.1). GTDB lineage: Bacteria > Acidobacteriota > Vicinamibacteria > Vicinamibacterales > UBA2999 > Gp6-AA40. The sequence goes on along the minus strand of JAICEG010000007.1, from coordinate 2,557 downwards.
GCGAGCGTCGTCTCGCGATCGAAGACGTAGTCAGGATCGAGCGGCGGCACGTGCTCCTCCGGCGAGGAGAAGGCCGGGACCTGCAGATCGGTGTCGATTTTGAACAACTCGCGGGCGGACACGATGACATCGGGCTGACCGGGCGCGACGACCTGCCCGGCCGGTTGATACGCGGGACTCATGCTCATTCAGCCATCAATTATCCCAGATTGAACGGGGCACGCTTCTTTGCCATGATCTCCGGCCTGTATTCATATGTCTGAACAGGGGAGGGTGCGATGGTGAGGAAATGCCTCGCTGCGATAGCCGTTGTCGGTCTGTCCGTATCGACCGCCAGTGCGCAGGATGCGAAGACGGTGATCAGCAACGCCTCGAAAGCCATGGGCGTCGAGAGTCTGAACTCGATTCATTTCTATGGCACGGCGCAGAACGGCAACCTTGGCCAGAACAACAACGCGAACCAACCCTGGCCGATGGCCGCGATGAACGACTACGTGCGCGCCATCGACTTCAGCAAGGCGACGTCGCGCGCCACATGGGCCTCATACGCCGTTCCCGTCACAGGCGGCCGGGCGACGCTCGTGGTGGGTACGCCGCAGACGCAGCAGCTCATTACACCCGAGACGACTGCGTGGGCCCAGCAGCTCGAGATCTGGGTCACACCCTGGGGCTTCCTGAAGGGCGCCGCAGCGAACAATGCAACCGTTCGCGCGCAGACCGTGAATGGGCAGCGTTATCAGACGGTGACCTGGAACTCGCCTTTCAAGTCTCCGGGTGGACAGGCGTATCGACTGGTCGGCTACATCAACAGCCAGAACTTCGTCGAGCGCGTGCAGACCTGGGTGGAGAACCCGGTCTTCGGCGACATGCTCGTCGAGGCGGAGTACACGCAGTATCGCGACAACAACGGCTTGAAGTACCCCGCGCAGATCGTGCAGAAGCGCGGCGGGTGGCCGACCTTCGAGATGTACGTTCTCGGCGCGCACGCCAACCCGGCAAGCCTGCAGGCGCTGCTGACGCCGACACCGCCGCCTGCCGGCCGCGGCGGCGGACCCGGTGGGGCCGGTCGCGCCGGTGGCCCGGGCGGAGCACCAGCGCCAACGTCCGAAAAACTCGCCGAAGGTGTCTTCCGCATCAACGGCGCCTACAACGCGCTGGCCGTCGAGTTCGCCGATCACATCGTGCTGTTCGAGCCCGGGCCGCAGAACGAGGCGCGTGCGCTGGCGATCATCGCCGAGACGAAGAAGGTCATCCCGAACAAGCCGATCCGCTACGGGGTCATCTCGCATCATCACTTCGATCACACCAGCGGCCTGCCGGCCGTCGTCGCTGAAGGCATCACCATCGTGACGCCGGAGGTGAACCGGACATTCCTGATGAACGCGCTGTCGGGGCCGCGAACGCTGGCGCCCGACTCGCAGTCGAAGTCGGGGAAGAAGCCGGTCATCGAAGGCTTCAAGGGCGACAGGCGGGTCTTCCAGGATTCGACCAGGACCTTCGAGCTGCACGTGATCCAGGGTCTTCCTCACGCCGATGGCAACGTCGTCGGCTACCTGCCGAAGGAGAAGATCCTCGTCTACGCCGACATGTTCAACCTGCCGACGGCTGAGGCCCCGGTGCCCGATCCTCCGGTCGTCGGCACGGGTGTGTTCGCCGACAACATCGATCGATTGAAGCTCGATGTCGAGCGCATCATGTCGGTGCACAGCCTCAACCCCGATCGGCTCACGTCGGTGGCGGATATCAAGGCGTCGCTCGGCAGGAAATAGGCCACTTCGTGGCCACCTCCTAATCGCGCTCGAGGCCGAACTGGATGGCCCTCGAGAGCGGCATCGAACGTCCCTCGGCCAGCGCCGTGTGAAAGGCGCTGTCGCCGAGCGCCGCTCTCATCGTGTCGAGAGAACGCTCGCCCATCCAGTGCTTGAAGCTCTCTTGAATGGGGGCGCCGACGCTCTCGAGCAGGCCCTCCATCGCGCCGCGGAGCCGGGCAGCGCGAAGCGCTCGTCCCTCCGCGGCCTCGGTTCCGGAAAGAATCCCCAGACACCACGCGATCCCGCGTCGATCGCCGAATTCGCGATAGAGGCCAATGCCCTCGGCGCAGAGCGCGCTCGCCTCGTCGTGGCGCTGCTGAAGCGCCCGCAGCAGCGCGAGGTCGAACAGCGTGATCCCCATCGCCCACTTGTCTCCCTGCTTGCGCGACCAGTCGAGCGCCACCTCCTGGAGGACGCAGGCGCGCTCGAGATCGCCCTCGTGCATGGCCAGATACCCCAGGCAGGACACGGCCATCCCTTCTATCCATGGCGTGGCACACGCACGTGCAGCAGCCTGGCTCTCCACGGCGAGACCCGCGCACTCGGAGACCTCACCGCGTATTCGGGACCAGCCACCGCCGGGGTTTATGGGTCGGTACGATTGCAGTTGCGGCCGTTGGGTGGTGCGGGTTCGTCGGCGCACGCGTCGCCGGCGACGACAATCTGCCGAACACCGGGATGGGCGACCCTGTTGCGCTGGTGAACGCCTACGATCGGTTTGTGGCGGGAGGCGATCATCCCGATGT
>JAICEG010000006.1 GCA_025924295.1 Vicinamibacteria bacterium | reverse complement strand
GGGGTGGGGTTTTTTTTCTCCCGCCCGGGCGGGTCGTCCCCCCCGGCCTTGCCTTAAACAAAGCCCCCCCGACCCCATTACATTATCGTGTTCCGGTGGGTGTGGCGGGACGCGAGCCACGCATCGTCGAGTACACAGCCTCGATGTGCGCTGCCCGAATCGTGTCCCAGCGTTCAAACCCTTTGTAAGCATCGAGCGTCAGCGTCTTCTGGATCTCGGCCAGGCCGCGACCCGCGGCAACACCGGCCGCGACACCCTTCGCGATGTCCTCCAGATATCGCAGCGAATCGGCCGCGTCCTTCTTCGTGCCCGAGAGCGCGTGACCGGTCAGCGCGTGCTCGAAGTCGAGTGAGTTGATGATGCTGAGCGCGTCAATCCATGAGCCGACGTGAGGCGCCAGTCCACCCGGGAGCCGCTTGATCTGCATCACGTCGGCACTGAAGACAGCACGCTCATCCGGGAAATGCAACACCGAGCTATCGTCGGCATGCGCGATGCCCAGATACGTCATCGTCACTCGCTTCCCGCCCAACGTCACGGTGTGACGATCGGTGTAGGTCGTGGTTGGCGCGTAGACGTCGCTCACGGAACCGCGTGCAATCTCGCCACCGCTGACGAAACCATCGCGGTTGTAGTCGAACATATCGAAGCGTTCCTGGATCGCACCGGTCGCCTCGCTGCGCTCCACCAGCCCGTTCTTGTTGCCGTCCATTTTGACGGCATCGGGCGTCAGCGGCGGATTGCCCGCCGGCGGCGCGAGGGCCGCGAGCATGTTCCGGTGGCCGACGAACTCGGCGGTGTCGGCAAAGACAACGCCGCCCGAGGCGTGATCCCAGTCGCGATGCGTGTAGAGCACGTAACGGACGGGCACCTTGAAGCGCGTGGCGTACTCGGCCTTCAGCCAGCGCGCGAAATCACGGTTGATGGGGTCGCTCATGATGATGCCTTCCGGCGTCACCAGGAACACGGTGTAGTGGTTGTTGTTCTGGGCGCGATAGAGCTGCCCGGTGACGTTGACGATGCCGCGCGTCGGCGGCTGCTGGGCCTCGGCAGCGGGTGCAAGGCCCGCGAGTAAACAGGTTGCAAGGACGAGAGAGGTAGTCAGTCGCATAATCGATCTCCGCGTGCAGGCTACGGATCTACTGACGGCTGTACGAATTCCGGGGCAATTGTGCACCATTCCCTGCACGCCGCTGAAGGAAAGAAATCTGGCAAGATAGACGGCCAGTTCAGGTCACAAGGAGACAGGAATGTACCGACCCACTCGGACATTGACGTTGGTTCTCGCCCTGCTCGTCACGGCCGGTTCCGTGGGCATCACGTCCAGGGACCTCGCGGTCGGCAAGCCGGAGGACGTCGGTCTGTCGAGCGAACGTCTGGCGCGCATGACGAAGGCCATTCACGCGTACGTGGACGAAGGACGCACGCCTGGGGTCGTCACGCTCATCGCTCGCCACGGCAAGGTAGTACACCTCGACGCGTACGGCAAGGCAGATCTCGCCACCGGCCGCCAGACCCGCACTGATGACATCTTCCGCATGTACTCGATGACGAAGCCGATCACCTCGGTCGCGTTGTTGATGCTGTTCGAGGAAGGCAAGTTCCAGCTCACCGATCCGCTGTCGCGCTATTTCCCGGCGACCGCCGACATGAAGGTGTACGCGGGCAGCACTCCGCAGGGCACGATGCTGCTCGACTCGCCCAAGCGGCCCATCACGATCCAGGACGTGTTCCGTCACTCGGCGGGGTTCAGCTACGGCTTCGGCAACTCACCGGTCGACAAGGCCTACCAGGACGCCAACCTGTTTGCCAGCGACTTGACCAGCCTGATGGAGAAACTCGGGAAGCTGCCGCTGGTCTACCAGCCCGGCGATCGCTGGGTCTACAGCGTTGCCCACGACGTGCAGGCCGCTCTCGTCGAGAAGCTGTCCGGACAGAAGTTCGACGACTTCGTCCGTCAGCGAATCTTCGCGCCGCTCGAGATGAAGGACTCGATGTTCAAGGTGCCGGCGGACAGGCAGGTCCGCGTGCCGGCCCTCTACACGATGGGCCGCGACCGGAAGCTCACGGTCGACACGAGCGACCTTGGCCGCGGCTACGGGGACCTGGTCTTCGGCGGTTACAGCATCTCGACGACGATCAGCGACTACGCGCTCTTCGCGCAGATGCTGCTCAACGAGGGTCACTTGAACGGCGTGCGCCTGCTCGCCCCGAAGACGGTCGAGTTGATGGCGATGAATCACCTGACCCCGGCGGCGCTGGCCGCCGGAGGCGTAAGCCCCGGCACCGGCTACGGACTCGGTGTGTCAGTGCTGATGAACCCGGCCGAACGGGGCAACATTGGATCGGTCGGCGAGTTCGGATGGTCGGGTGCGGCATCCACCCACGTGCTGATAGATCCCAAGGAAGACCTCATCGCCATCTACTGCACCCAGCTGATGGGTGCCGATTTCGCCCTGCGCGCGCATTTCGCTACGCTGTTATACCAATCCATTGTCGGGAACTGAGCGGAGCACATGTGACCGCAACACGGAGGACTGAATGATTCGGCGGTTCTTATCGGCAATTCACATCGTCGCAGCCTGTGCACTCGTCCTGTCGTCCTCGATTCCGGCTGCCGCTCAGGCCAAAGGATCGGCCGACGCCGCGGCCGCCAAGCGGACCAATCCGAACTGGAAGGCGCCGCGCACTGCGTGGGGCCATCCCGACCTCGAAGGCATCTGGACGACCGACGACATGCGCGGCGTGCCGATGTCGAGGCCGAAGGAGTTCGGTGACCGCAGGTACATGTCCGACGAAGAGTTCGCCCAGCGTGCGAAGCAGCGCCAGAACGCGCGTGAGATCGACGACGCCAGGACGGGCACGTTTCGCAATGAGGAAGGCAGCCGCGACTTCAGCTACACGTCGATGGTGATCGAGCCGGCGGACGGGCGTGTTCCCGCGCTGACCCCGGCGGCACAGGCACGTCCCCGCCTGCAGGGATCCTTCGGCACAGGACCCTGGGAAAAGGTGCAGGACTTCTCGCTCTATGACCGCTGCATCACGCGCGGGGCGGTCGGCTCGTTCATGCCGGCCGTGTATGGCAACGGGGCGCGCATCATTCAGACGCCCGATTCGGTCGTCATCAGCTACGAGATGGTGCACGACACTCGTGTGATTCCTCTCGACGGCCGGCCCGCCATCGGATCCGGCATTCAGCTCTGGATGGGAGATTCACGCGGTCATTGGGACGGCGATACGCTCGTCGTCGAGTCGCGCAACTTCAACAACCGGACCGCGGTTGGCGGCACACCTCACAGTGAAGGGCTACGCCTGACCGAGCGCTTCACGCGAGTGGATCCGGAAATGATCGACTACGAGATCCACATCGACGATCCCGCGACCTTCACGAAACCGTGGACGTTCAGGATGACGATCACGAGCCAGCCTGACTACGAGATCTACGAATACGGTTGCCACGAGGGCAACATGGCGATGAGGAATGCTCTCGCGGCCGAGCGCGCCTACGAGAAATCGGTCGAAGAAGCGAAGGCCAAGGGGTTGCCCCCGCCCGAGCGCGTGTTCGAGCGAGTCAACGGCGCCGATCGAGCTCGCTAGCTGTAATCTGGGGTCAGACCCCTTGACAAGGGTCGACTCAAGGGGTCTGACCCCTTCACAACGTTGCAAAGCTGGAACAAAGGGGCTTACCTCACCCATCGGTTCAACCCGGAGCTGGGAGTCGGGCGTGTCACGGCAGTCGAAGGCCGCGCACTCGTCGTTGAATTCCCACGCTCCGGCTCGAAGTTACGGCTGGCCGCCAACACCGACGCACTCATTCCCATCGATCTGAATCCGGGCCGGCCGGTCCGTGTCACCGCCACCAGGCAGGAGACGACGGTCGCAGCGCGGCGTGACGATGGATCGCTGCTGCTGTCGAACGGACAGGTTGCCGCCGCGCACGAGCTCTGGCCGCTGGAGCTCGAAGGCGCCCTCATCGAACGCCTGGCGCTCGGCGAGCTCGACGAGGTCAAGGACTTTCTCACGCGTCTGAACGTGCTCCACCTTCTGACGCTGCGCGAGGCGCACGGCCTCGGGTCGTTTCTGGGCGGGCGAGTCCGGCTGTTCCCGCATCAGCTCTACGTGGCGGAGCGGGCGACCGCCACCGATCCGGTGCGCTGGTTGCTCGCCGACGAAGTCGGCCTTGGCAAGACCATCGAAGCCGCGCTCATCCTGAATCGTCTCGTTCATACCAGACGCATCGAGCGTTGCCTCGTCGTTGCACCAGAAGCGCTGACCGTTCAGTGGCTCGGTGAGTTGTGGCGCAAGTACCATCAGGTCTTCACGCTCCTCGACGGCGCGCGACTCGCCGACGTCGCGCGAGACTTCGGCGCCGACTTCAATCCCTTCGAGGTGCATCGCCGCGCCATCATTGCGCTCGAAACGCTCATCGAACGTCCCGACCTGAGCGAACAGGCCGTGAAGGCGGGGATCGACCTGCTCGTCGTCGACGAGGCGCAACGCCTTCGGCGTCCGCCCGGTCATCCCGGCGAGCCGGCCTGGCGCGCCATTGCGCCGATCGCCGCGCTCGGCCGGCATGTCCTGCTCCTCAGCGCGACGCCACTCGAAGACGATGCGCACGGGTTCTTCCGGCTACTTCAACTCCTTCGGCCGCAGGATTTCCCCGACGAGATGAGCTTCGAGGAACGTCTCGCGCAGCGGACGCCACTGCCACCGTGCACCAGCTCGACCCGGCGTGCCGACATTGGCGGTCTCCCTCCGCGCGTGGGCATCCCGATCTCATTCGACCCACCCTCGGCGTGGCGGCTGCAACACGCCATGGAAGCCACGGTGCGGGAAGCACCGGCGTCCAATCCGGTTGCGAAGCGGAAGAAGGTCGATCGAATCCGTCGCGCGCTCGCGTCTGGTGCTACTCTTGCCGCGGTCATCGGACCCGACGAACGCGCTTTGCGCGAACAGGCCGAGGCGATGGACGCGGACGACCCGCGCCTCGCCTGGCTGCTGACCGAAGCACCCCGTTGGAAGGAAGCCAACGAGAAAACGCTCGTGTTCGTGGCGCATCGCGAGACGCTCGAGATGCTGCGCACCGCGCTCAGCCATCGCGCACAGCTGGCCAGCGGCGTCTTCCACGAAGAACTGTCGGCTGCGCGTCGTGATACCGAGGTCGCACTCTTTCGCGACGAGGAAGGTCCCAGCATCCTCGTGACGACTGAAGCCGGGGGTGAAGGACGCAACTTCGAGTTCTGTCGTCGCCTGGTGCTGTTCGACCTTCCGTGGAAGCCATCGACCGTGGAGCAACGCATCGGACGTCTCGACCGAATCGGCCGGCGCATTCCGGTGGAGATCGTCTATTTCCGTCCGCCTGCCGGCATCGGCAACGACGTCGTTCGCCTGTTCGAGGAGCTCGGCCTGTTTCGCGAGCCGATGGCAGGCGTCGAACCGCAACTGGCGCACATCGAGAGCGCGATCGAGGAGACCGCGCTCGATCCGTCGGCGTCGCTGTCCGAGGCCCGCTTCGAGGCGCTCGCCGGCGTCGCGCAGGCGGCGCGCACGCGCATTCGAGAAGCCGCGTACCAGCAGCTCCACCGCGATCCGTATCGCCCGGAAATCGGGCCTGCTCTTCTCGCACGCGTGCCGGCTGAACTCGACGCGCTCAACGAGAAGATCGTCGTCACGGTCTGCTCGCGTCTCGGGTTCAGCATCGAGCACACGCGCGGTCGCCGGACGTTCGCGATCGAATTGGGCAACGAGGCACTCGTCGACAGCCTCCCGGGTGTGCCAGGAGGATCGAGCTTCGTGGGGTCCTTCGATCGCGAGGAGGCGGTCGAGGACGAATCGATCGACTTCTTTGCCTCGGGACACCCGCTCATCGAGGGCGTGTTCGCTCACGTCGAGGACAGCCCTCTCGGGCGGGTGGTGCGTCTCGAGATCGAGGCGGGCCGCGACCGCGGGAAAGGGCTGGTCGCGATCTACAAAGACGGGCCCGGCTTCGACGTCGTCGCGCGCGACTCGTCGGGACGCGAGCGCCCCGACTGGGCGGCGGTATTCCGTCAGCGGCCGATTCGCGCTCGCCGCTCGCCCGCGGGTGTACTCGACGACCCCGCATCTGCGGACATGATTCGACGGCTGGGCGCGCAGCTCGAACCATCGCGCCGCCCGTACGCACTCGTCGCCGTCGTCGCGCGACCGCGTGCAGTGCCTACTGCACCCTGACGTCCCCGGCAGCGATCGTCTGATCGACGGTCTTCGTACCGTCCCAGTTACTCGAGAACCACAGCTGGTTGCTTCTGTTCCACACCGTGATTCCCAGACGATCGATCAGTGCACCGGGCCGGCCGTTGTCGTCGAGTGTGATCCGGACGGTCGCGCGCGCGTCGAGCACGACGGGACGGAATGGCTTCGTCACGTCTCTCACTCTGGCGGTCGCCACGATGATCGCCGTGCCGGTCGTACGGTCAGTCTGAAGAGAGGTCATCGACCATGCGCCGACGTGATAGAGGTGGACCCCGTCCGCTTCGGTGCGCCGAAGAACGATGTTGATCTGCCCGACCGGGCGCCGCAGCCATCGTGCGAGTTTCGCACCCGCGGTGAAGTAGGTCCTCGATCCCGGGTCGCCGGCCTTGAGCCCCGCCGGATTCGCCAGAACCAGATTGCCAAAGGCACGCGCGAACGACGAGCCGTCGCTGTCGACCTCCAGCGTCAGATCGACAATCACCGGGTTGTGGTCCGCGACCCTGAACTCGTCGGCCGCATAGAGGCCGACCAGTTGTCCCGCACTCTTGAAGTTGGTGTTGTAGTCGAGGATGCTCGGCTCGTCGGCGTTGATGAACCAATCCTCGGCCCCGGTGATCTGAGACGCCAGGCCTTCGTTGGCAAGCGCGTGATCGAGCGATCCCCACTGGCCATCGAACACGAACGAGTACGCGTTCTCGCCCCCAAGCGCAGGCACCATGTTCGTGTAGCCGGCCGACGTGATCGCAGACACCGGATCTTCCATCGCGTAGGCATTGAGATCGCCGAGGATCAACACATCGGGGTCACCACTTCCGGTCGGATCGGTGGCCAACCACTGCGTCAGCTCGTGCGCCGCATTCGTCCGCACGATGTTGCACTCGCCCTGCCCGTCTCCCGCATCCGGCGCATCGCAGCCGCTGCCCTTGCTTTTCAGGTGGTTGACGCTCACCACGAATCGCGCGCCGGTGCCAATCTGCTCGAACGCCTGCGCCAGCGACGGCCTGTTCCGCGGTCCGGAATCACCCCCGTTGACGAACGCCACGCTGTTGAGCGCGGCGCTCCCGACAGGGATCACCAGCGCGGGCTTGTAGACCACCCCGACCTTGATCGCGTCAGTCCCAAGAGCGTTGATCTGGCCTGTGGCACTGTCTGGATTGATGAAAGCGTAAGTGCCTGGATCGGTCGCGTCGTTGAGGCGGTCGACGAGGAACCCGATCGCACTCGACGCGTCGTATCCGTCGTTCTCGATCTCGATGATGCCGACAACATCGGCGTCGGTCCCGACGATGGCCGCAACCGTCTTCGGCCACTGCCGCTCGAACTCGGCGGCGTTGTCGGCGCCCCGGCAATCGGTCAGTGCGCCACCAACGCCATGGGTGCACGCCCCGCCGAACGTGTTGAAGAAGTTCAGCAGGTTCATGCCGGCGACGCGCAGCGAGCCCGTGCGCTCGGGTGCTGCCTGCGGCCGTGGATTGACCGCGACGAAGTTCGCGGTGCCCGAGAGCGCTCCGATCGGCCGGACCCTGAACGCATTCCCGCTCGCAGAATTGCCGGCCCACGTGTACGTCATCACACCGACAATGCCCGTCGCAGTATCGCCGCCGCGCAGGGTGTTGGTCGCCGAGAGCGGCTGCCCTCCTCGACCGAATGCAATCGGGTCCGGGTTCTGCACGTTCGTGTCATCGTCGATGATGAGACGATTCAGGTTGTTAGCCGCCTGCAGCGCGTCGGCGTCCGGTCCCGGCGAGTGGATCTGCGTCGGCTGCGTCAGTCGCCCGCCGGAGGACATGACGACCTGGCCGAAGCGCCCGAGTTGGAAATGTTCGGTGACATACAGCGTCTGCGGCAGACGGACCAGCATGCCCTCGAACGGCTCGAGCGCGTCGGCCGATGACAGCGGCAGCGTCACATCGATGGGCGCTACCGTTCCCGATCCACAGCGCACGACCGAGCTGGCAGCGATCTGTGTTTGATCCTGGAACTCTCCTGCCGTGCCGCTGACCATCACGACATCGCCGAGGCTCACACCGCGGTCGCTGCCGCCGAAGACGAAGATGCCGTCCGAGGTCTGCGGGTTGCCATCGCCAGCCGGATCCTGAACGTAGAAGCCTCGGATCTGGCCAGAACCCCCCGGCACCTCGAAGTCGCCGACCACGACGCCGCGCGTCGTTACGGTGCCTGTGATAGCCGCAGCCGGGCCGCTCCCCTGGATCGACGGAATCGTCGTGTAAGGAACAGAGCACGCGTCGAGAACTGGAAAGCCAACTACCTCGTCGGCCGCCAGGTTGTCGGGCGGATCGTTCGCATCCACGTCGCTGATCTGATTGGCCACAACCGTCAACGTGCAGCTCTCGCCGGGGATCAGGTCCGGGGTTGGATCGATCGCAAAGCTGGTGGGGCCGGCGGGACTCACCGCGAGTGTCCGGGCGCCGCTCGGAGCACAGTCCAATGTGAATGATGTGTTCGTGGCAGTAACCGGCTCGCTGAACGTCACCAGCAGATTGGCGCCTGCGGGTACATCCGCGGCGCCGTTCACGGGAAAGGTCGACGAGACTTCGGGTGCTGCATCCTCCTCCGGACCTGAGCACTCCGCCGTGTGCGCGCCAAGCCCGTCGAACGTATCGGTCGCCAGTCCTGTCCAGCCCGTGGCTGGATCGAAGGCGTCGTCGGTAACAGTGTCACCCTCGCATACACCGGCATCGCGGCGCAGCGTGTTGTCAGCCGTGCTGGCGAGGCCCGAGCCCCATTCCGCGCCCGGATCGAGGCCGATCTGCCCGACGACGTCGACCACCGTGGTACCCTTGCGAAGCACGACGGCATCATCGCCGTTGAACCAGCCCGCGCCGTTCGTCTGGTCGGCCTGCGCCAGGATGGCAGCAACCGCGCTGCTCTGTGCAAGCACAAAGACGTCGCCGCTGGCGACGGTGCCAGTCAGGTTGATCGTCAGACCGGCAGCGGTACTGCCATTGAAGTACATCTGCACGTTGTAGCCGCCCACGCCAAGATCGATGGACGCGCCCGTGCCGTTGTAGATCTCGAGAGCCTTGTTGTTGCTCGAGCCCTCGATGTACTCGGAAATGAAAAGGTCGGTGGCATCGGCATCCACCCGCGTCGAAGACGGACCGAGAGCGAGAAGGAAAGCGATGAACGTGAGGACAGTTCCGGGATGCAGTCGGCCAACCGATCTCTTCATGCGAAGACCCCAACTCGTGTGTGACTCGGATGCGCGCACTCGGGCCACAGTACAGTGGTGTATTCAACCGTGGGGTCGTTTCAATCTGACGGCGTTCGTGTGACAACCGGGAAACTCGACCCAACCGCCGACCCGATGCCCAGCGCCACCAAGGACGCGATGGCGGTGGTGTTCGACGGCGTGCAATTCGCCTTCGACGATCACGTCGTCCTCAAGGACATCAGTTTCAGCGTGCCGCGGGCAAGCATGGTGCTCCTGCTCGGCGCGAGCGGCGCCGGCAAGTCCATCGTGCTCAAGCTGATTCTCGGCCTGCTTCGCCCGGACGCCGGACAGATCCTGGTCAACGGCGAGCGCGTCGATCGCATGCCGGAGAGTGAGTTGCTGCGCATCCGATCTGACATCGGCATGTCGTTCCAGGAGATCGCCCTCTTCGATTCGCTGACCGTCGCTGAGAACGTCGGCTATCGGCTCTACGAAGAAACGGAACTGCCGCTGGATGAAGTGCGTGCCCGGGTCATGGAAACGCTCGGGTTCGTCGGCCTCGAGGAGTACATCGATCGCATGCCGTCAGCGCTTTCCGGCGGTCAACGGCGGCGTGTGGCGATCGCCCGTGCCATGGCAACCAAACCCAGCCTGCTGCTGTTCGATGACCCGACGACTGGGCTCGATCCCATCATCGCCTCGAGCGTCGACGACGAGATCGTGAAGCTTCGTGATCTCGAGCAAGTGACGTCGATCATGGTGACTCACCAGATTCGCGATGCGTTCTACGTGGCCAACCACGCCGCGGTGAAAGAGAACGGGCAGGTCAAGATCCTGGATGCCGAAACCGAGCGCGCAAGATTCATGGTGCTGCATGAGGGCCGGATCTACTTCGAAGGGACCGGCGAGGAACTGCTGACTTCACAAGACCCGTACCTGAAGGAATTCCTCTTCATGACGCTGCCACCGTGGTGAGGGTCCGGCGAAAGCCGGACGCTACGGCACTACGGGTCAGACGTAGAATGCCGTTCCGGAGCGAAAGGAGTCGACATGCTGAAGTGGAGAATCCTTGCGATTGCAGGCGTGTTGTTCGGGATCGGCGGCATCAGCTGGGGTCACGCGCAGCAGCAGTCGTTTCCCGGCTTCTACGAGCTGCGCATCTACAAGGCGCAACCCGGCAAACGTGATGCGCTCGCCGCCCGCTTCGCGAACCGGACCGCGGCGATCTACGCGCGGTATGGCATCACCAACGTCGGCTATTTCATACCGCAGCAGAGCGATCCCGAGCTCGGCATCGACGCCGCCGACACCTTCATCTACATCCGTGCCTACCCGTCGAAAGACGAACGCGACCGCCGGTTGAAGGCGGCCCGCAGCGACCCCGAGTTCGACCAGGTCGTCCTCCAGCAGGAACGCGACCCGAACGCCAGGCTCATCGTCAAGGCCCACAATATCGATATGACGCCGAGCGGAGAGTTCGCGGCGATCTCCGTCGTGCCCTGAGGACGCACTCCGAATCTCCATGCATGAACGTGCCGCCGGCGCTGCCGTCACACGCGCCGTCAACACGCCCGGCCAGGTACTGTTCGCGAGCCTGATCGGCACGACGATCGAGTTCTTCGACTTCTACATCTATGCGACAGCGGCCGTCCTCGTGTTCCCACGCCTGTTCTTCCCGGCGTCGGATCCGGCGTCCGCGGTCCTGGCCTCACTCGCCACCTTCGGCATTGCCTTCCTCGCACGCCCGATCGGGTCGGCGCTCTTCGGTCATTTCGGGGATCGCATCGGCCGCAAGGCAACGCTCGTCGCCGCACTCCTGACGATGGGCGTGTCGACGGTGATCATCGGGCTGCTCCCCACCTACGACACGATTGGCATCGCGGCTCCCGCGCTGCTCGCGTTGTGCCGCTTCGGCCAGGGCCTCGGCCTGGGCGGTGAGTGGGGCGGCGCGGTCCTGCTGGCGGTCGAGAACGCCCCGCCGGGACGCCGTGCGTGGTACGGCATGTTCCCGCAACTCGGGGCGCCGATCGGGTTCCTCTTCTCCGGCGGTTCTTTCCTCGCACTGTCGGAGTGGCTCTCCAACGATCAGTTCCTCGCCTGGGGCTGGCGTCTCCCCTTCCTCGCCAGCGCCGCGCTCGTCCTGGTCGGTCTCTATGTTCGGCTCACGATCACCGAGACTCCTGTCTTCCAGCAGGCAGCGAAGCGTGAGGAGCGCACGAAGGTCCCGATGCTCGCCGTCATCCGCGAGCATCCGCGCATGCTGCTGTTCGGGACGATGGCCTCGATCGCAACCTTCGTCCTGTTCTACCTGATGACGGTCTTTTCGCTGTCGTGGGGCACCACCGTCCTCGGCTACAGCCGGAACACGTTCCTCGTCGTCCAGTTGATCGGCATCGTGTTCTTTGCGCTCACCATCCCGGTGAGCGCCGTGCTCGCCGAGCGCGGCCGCCGCGCCACGCTGATCGGGGTCACGATCGCGATCGGCATCTTCGGCCTGGTGATGGCTCCACTGCTCTCGTCCGGTCTCACCGGCGCCACGGTGGCGATGGTGATCGGTCTCTCGCTGATGGGACTGACGTACGGGCCGCTTGGCACGACGCTGTCGGAGCTCTTCCCGACGCGAGTCCGCTACACCGGAAGCTCGCTCACCTTCAACATGGCAGGCATTTTCGGGGCCTCTCTCGCGCCCTACATCGCCACCTGGCTCGCGGGGACGTACGGTCTGCAGTTCGTCGGCTACTACGTCGTCGTGGCAGCCGCGATCACCCTCGTCGGCCTGGTGGCCATCCACGAGACCAGGGATCACGGGTTGTGAGATCGCTCGCGCTTCGCGGCCGGCTGCGCCGCTGGCTGACGCGCCTGCATCGATGGGCCGGGCTCCTGATCATGGCGTGCATGCTGGTCGCCGCGACCACCGGCACCTGGCTGGTCTTTCGCATCGAGATGGATCGCCTGGTGAATCCCCATCTGCGGGTGGTGAAGCCGGGGACCAGTCGCGTTTCGATGGCCTCGATCGTCGAAGCGGCCGAACATCGCTTCCCCGGCGCGGTCGCACAGGCTCTCACCTTGCAGGAGCGGCCTGAAGACTCGATCGGTGTCTACCTGCAATCGCGGGACCCGGCGGCGGCCGACTTCGATCAACTGTTCTTCAATCCGTACGATGGTGCGTTCCTCGGCGGCCGCAGTACCAGCCGCCTGGTGTTCACGCGGGAACATCTCGATCCCCTGATCGATCGGCTGCACTACAGCCTGTGGATGAACAGCTGGGGGCTGTGGCTGATGGGGATCGTCGCCGGCGTCTGGCTGATCACGAGCATCGTCGGCCTCGCCCTGGCCTGGCCGCGGCCCTGGCTCCACATCGCTGGTTGGCTGCCAATTCTCTCGACGCGGGTCGATCGAGGTCCGTATCAGGCGAACTATCAGTTCCATCGTGCGGCCGGAGTCTGGTTCCTGCCGGTGCTGATCGTGCTCGCGTTCACGTCGCTCTACCAGAACCTGCCGCAGTTCGTCAGGCCGATCGTGCACGCGTTTTCGCCGCTGGCTGAAAGACCTCCGGGCCGGCCGCTCCAGGACGGAGCCACGACGATCTCGCCTGACCGCGCGATCGACGAACTGAGGGAACGCTTTCCCGCGGCGCGACCGAGCAGCCTCGGTATCGATCGATTCGGCAGCCGGTATTCAGTCCTCTTTCACCTTCCCGGCGATCTGTCTCCCGAGGGTGAGAACTGGGCATTCGTTGACATGGTGAGCGGCGAGATTGCCGGCCTGAAGCTCACGGCGACATCGAGCGCAGGTGATCGCCTGCTCACGTGGATCTTTCCGCTTCATACCGGAACGGCCTTCGGTATGCCGGGACGGATCGTGATTGCCCTGGCGGGCGTCGCCCTGGTGGGGATGCTCGTGACCGGCTTCTACGTCTGGGGCGTCAAGTGGCGGATGCGCCTCGGCCGGTGACGACTCCCTCGAGAGTGGTGATGCGCGCCTCGCGCAAGGCATCACGCAACTCCGCATCCGATTGAAACGACCGGTTCGGAATCTCGCGCGCGTCGATCTCAATCGGTACCTCGTTCCCGCCAAACGCATCTGGCCGGACGACGACGCGAGTATCGACACATTGAACGGTCCACTCACCGAAACGCTGCTCGTCCTTCCACCCAACGCAGAACGCCAGCGAGATCAGATCGGCGAGTCGAACGAACACGTAGTCCGGCAGCAGCGTGTCGAGGCCGAGCTCGCCTTTTCGTAACATCGCATCGCGGGCCGCCTCCATCCCGGCGAAGAACGGTGCCCACTCGTCGTCGGATCGGAACCGGTCGTAGACCGTGATGGCATGCTGCGCGACGAGTGCGGCGGCCCACGGATCGCCCGAGAGTCGGGCCACGCCGCGGGGCCACACTGATTGACGGACACCCGCGGGTGCGGCGACGAAGTCGAAGATCTGGCCCGTGGTCAGGTTGACGCGCGGCGCAGCGTCTTCCTCCGTCCAGCCGTTGTCGTGCTCGCCGACGGCATGGAGAATCTCGCGACATCGCGGATGCGTCGCCAGCGGGACGCAGTGCTCCATCACGCCGCGCGCGAGATGGGCGTGATCGGGCTGCGTGATCAATTGAATTCGTTCACCGACTTGACGAACGATCACTGGCCTGAGTCTACCGGAACGCCTTAGCGGCGTTCCTACTTTCGAGCGGCTTTCTGCTCCGGCGCGTTCCCGCGCACGATGAGGTGCGTGACTCTGCCCTGGGCGTCCTTGATGAACTCGAACCCCGCCGGTGTCGTCGTCGACATGAACTTGGTCTCGGAGGTCGGGATCAGGGGAACCTTCGGCTCGTTCAGGCCGCGGACGAACAGCAGGTCGTCGGTCGCCGTGATGATGACGTCCCGCCCAGGCGCCAGTTCGTAGGTACCCGCGTAGGTTGCGATCACCGCGGGACTCACTTTGATACTCGTGTCGATGACGAACCGGGCGCGCGACTGCTCGTTCTCGCACACATCTTCGAGCAGCGCGGTGTCGGGTTGCAGGAGCCGCTTCGTCCTGATCGTGAACGGCTTGTTGAAGACCGCCGGATCGTCGATCGTGATGTCGAACTCCATGTGCCCGTAGTCGACCCGGCGATAGCGCTCGGTCACGCGCAACGACTCGGTCTGCGGATGCCCCGAGCTATCGAGCCAACCCCTGTCGTTGAAGCCGGCGGTCGTCACGACCAGCGTGTCGCCCTCCCATCGCCCGATCGAGTACCCCATGTACGTCGGATTCGGATCTTTCGGAAGATCGCGCCCGTCGGTGAACACCGTGCGATTCGGGCTGTTTGGCGATTCGTGCTGAACGAGCATCATCGTCGGCGTCTGCACGAGCCGCGTCAGGTTGAAGAACTGATGGTAAGGGACACTCACCGGCATGCACTTGGCGAGCGGGCTGTCCTTCCTCGATTCGCGCACGCGCTGCAGGAAGAGCGCCTCGGCCCACGGCTTGATGTCCTCGGGGTTGAGGTCCTGCGCGATGTTGAAGCGGTACATCGGGCCGGCGCCACTCCAGATTCCGCTCAGATTGGGTTTGCCGTCGGCAGTCCGCGGTGTTGGCGCGGACAGATCCGGCTTGCCATCGGGCAGGCGCGGGACGCCCGGACTCTTGTATTCGAACCACTGCGCGGAAGCGGCTGCTGGCAGGAGCGACGTCAGGGCGACCGCGACGTGCCCACCACCAGAGCCCGGCTGTCGAGGCCGCGCGCACGCTCCCCTTCGCAGAGCGACTGGAGCACGCGTTCCATTCCACCAGGGACGGGCGGATAGAACTTGCCGAGGTGGGTGACTCTCATGGTCGCTGGTCAACTCCCGACTGCCAACTGCCAACTCCCAACCCCCAAACTTCCAAGCCTTCATTGACGCTGCAGCAAGGGACGGAGTGCGCGGATTTCCTTGAGCGATTCGAGCGTCAACACGGTGTCGATCAGCTTCTGCGTCGTCGCAGCTCCGACGACTGGCGCGATCAAATCCCTGGCTTTGTCCACGACCTCTGCGCGCGGCATCGGGTTGCGCGGTGTGCCACGTACCGCTTCGACGCGATCGGACAGGCGCGTGCCATCGCTCAGGGTGATCTCGACGGTGGCGACACGTACTGGCAACAGCTTGTTCAGTTCCACGTCGGGCACATATCTGACCTTGCTGCGCTGCCGGAGCACGGTCGCGTCCTTCATGCGCGCCTTGTCATGCGCGGCATGGAACGACGCGGTCTTGTCGATCAGCATCACGGCGACCATGTGCTGCAGGCAGATGTCCGGAATGTCGCGGTTGTCGACCACTGCGCCGACGCTCGGCGCGAGTCGTACCACGACTTCCTTCACCTCGTCAGCCTCGAACGGCCGCTTCTTGCGGAGGCTCTCGATCGCGTCGAGCGGCGCCTGGATTGGCGTGCCGACCGTCCACTTCTTGATGTCCGTGTTGATGATCTCGAAGCGTTCGCCGAGCCCGTCGGCCAGCACCGCTGGCTTGCCTAGCGGTGCGTTGACCTGGAAGAAGTTGTCGACGCCCGAGAACACATCGTCCACGCCATTCCATCCGGAACGCACGACGAGCGCCGCCGTCACGCCGTTCCGAGCGGGCATGCCTCCGAAGACGAACGCCTTCTCGATGTGGTCGGTGTCGCGACCCCAGACGGCATATCCCGACGCCTGTTGTGATGCGTAGTCGAGCAGCCAACGCATCTGTTGCGCGGTCAGCCCGGCGACGCACCCGGCGGCCGCGGCTGATCCGAACGTCCCGGCGAACGCGTGAGTACTGCGCCGGCTCTCTTCGCGGAATGTCGGACCACCGAGCGCCATCGTGAGCCGCGGGCCCACGTCGTAACCGAGCGTCACCGCGCGCAGATAGTGCTGCCCGCTGATACCCAGATCCTCGCCAAGCGCAAGGGCGGCAGGAACAATCGACGCACCGGGATGAGACTGCGATGGTCCGTGAGAGTCGTCAGTCTCGTCGGAATGGGCGAAGACGCCGTTGACCAGGGCGGCATCGATCGGCCCGGTCAGGATGCTCGAACCGATCACCGTCGCCGACGGACGACCCGCCTGCGCCTTCGCCAACGCGAGCGCGACGCGGCCCGGCGGCAGTTCCGAACCGGACAGCATCGCTGCAAACGTGTCGAGGATGTGATGCTTCGCCTTCTCCACCACGTCGGGTGGCAATGCCTGATCCTTGGCCGCGGCCATGTAATCGCTGAGCGCGGCCATGACCGGACTGACGGTGCTTTGTGCCCGTGCCCTGCCAGACGGCAACATGGCTGTGCCGAGCGCAAGGGCACCGTATCGGATCAGGTCGCGGCGGGAGATCTCATTTCGTGACGTCATTTGGAAGGCGTGGAGGAGTATAGCCGCGAGACATACTTCTCGTTCTCGCAGACGGCCTCGATGATTTCGGTATCCGGTAGGAGCTCGAAACGAACCACGGCCGTCCACGGCTTCGTGTAAGCACCGGGATCGTCGAAGGTGAACTGAACGTCCATGCCACCAACGGTTGTCCGGCGATATCGCTCGGTGAGACGCAGCTGCTCAGTACGGGGATACCCGTCATTCGTCAGCCACGGTTGATCGGTAAAGCCAGTCGAGGTGACCACCAGCTCGTCGCCTTCCCACCGGCCAACGGAGTAGCCGAACCAGCTGGTCTTACCCACGTCGGGCAGCGCTCGTCCGTCGGTGAAGACCTGTCGGTAGTCTATGAACTCTTCGAAGAGCGTCAGAACGAGGCCCGGCGTCTGCACGATCTTGAAGGGCAGGCCTGGAACGAGCATCTGCTGCGGGATTCCCGAAGGCAGGCAACGCTCTGAGGTTCTTCCACTACTGAAGCTGTCGGCGACCTTCTTTTGAAACTCGCGTGCCCAGGGCTGAAACGGCACGTTTCTGGTCGCGCAAACCTGGCAGGTTCACCGGCAACCACTCGCCAGATGCCCGATAGATCCGGGCGGCCGTCGAGGCCACGAGGTGCCGGCGCCGCGAGATTCGGCCCGCCGTCGGCGGTCCGGGGGAGACTCGCTGAACGATGTTGCACCCATTGAGAAAAGGCCGGGCCAGCGGTCGCGAACTGCACGGCGCAGACTGCGATCAGCGCGCGCGTCCCAGGTCCGACCAGTTGTCTTCTCGAAGTCTTGGACACCACCGCCCCCTCATCTGTTCACATCGAATTGACCGCCGGCCAGTCGAGGGCTACACTCCGGGCCAATCAAGGACACCGGGTGTAATTTCCAAGGACCTGAATGAAATTACACCCGGTGTCTTAATCCTAAGCGGAGACAGCACATCATGAAGGTCAATCTGAAAATCGGGGTCCTGATCGCCCTGGCAGTTGGTGTGGCGTTCCTGCTCTCCAATGCCGGCGTCGGCGCCCAGGCGCAGAGCGCGCCCCGCTATCATGTCGATCCGTTCTGGCCGAAACCACTGCCCAACAAGTGGAAGATCGGCGGCATCACGGGCCTGGCCGTCGACCGGAATGACGATGTGTGGGTGCTCAACCGTCCGAACGATCTGACGGACATCGAGCTCCACGCCGAGCTGACACCTCCGGCCGCTGACTGCTGCGTGCGGCCGCCGTCGATGATTCACATCGACAAGAACGGCAACGTGATCGGCTCGTTCGACGCACCGCAGGGTCACGGCATGGACGTGGACAGCCAGGGGTTCGTCTATATCGGGCAGGACACGGTCCGCAAATACGATCCGAAGTCGGGCAAGGTCGTTGCCGAGATTGCGCGTGTCCCCGAGCTCGAAAACGGCGGAACACCCGGCGGTCGTGGTGCGGCGCCGGAGCGCATTCCCGGGCGCGGCGGACGCGGTCCGGTTGCAGGATTCCTCGGGCGCGGCGGTGGCAGTTCCGCTGAAGGCGCCGCACGCGGCGCTGGAGCCGCGGCCTTCCGCGCGAAGTACCCCGCTTCCACGCCGATGATCGTCGGCGGCATCGAAGAAATCCGGATCGACGAGCGGACCAACGACATCTACGTAGCCGACAGCTATCTCGGCGGACGCGTGATGGTCTTCGATTTCAAGACGCTGGCATTCAAGCGCGGATGGGGCGCGTATGGGCGGCCACTGTCGGAGATCTCGACCAACGACGCCGATCGCGCGTACACGCCAGGCGGGCCGATGCCGAAGGAGTTCCGCGGCCATCTGACGATCAACGTCTCGAACGACGGCCTGGTGTACGCCGCGGACCGCAACGCGAATCGCATTCACGTCACGACGAGAGAGGGCAAGTTCCTCAAGGAGTTCAAGCTCGCCGAGAACACCGGCGTCGGCGGCGCAACCGGCGGCGTGGGGTTCTCACCCGACAAGCAGCAGCGGTACCTCTACATCTCGGATCTCACGAACAACCACATCTACTTCCTCGATCGCGAGAGCGGGAAGGAAGTCGGGCGCATGGGCAGCATGGGTGAAAGCGCCGGCTCGTTCTGGGGCCTGCACATGATCGCGGTCGATTCGAGAGGGACCATCTATACCGGTGAGGTCTTCGGCGGCCAGCGGCTCCAGCGCTTCGTGCCGGCTGACAGCGCACGCGGCAAGCTGCTCGATCAACTGTCACGGATGACGCAATAGGACCGTAGGGCGGGTCCTGCTCTTGGGACCCGCCTTATTCCGCCGGGTCTGAAGAACAAGACCCGGCCTACCCTGTCTGCTACCGGGCTGCCGTCGACGTGCCCGAGTCGGGCACGAGCATCCTGATCACACCGTCCTGTCGAGACGTGATGAACAGCTCACCATCGCGGCTCTGGCTGATGTGCAGATCGGCGCGCGTCACGCTCGCGCCATTCGTGCGCTCGACGAGATCGCGCAGCGTCACGTAGACACGATTGCCGCCCGCGCCCTTCGTGTACAGCTGAATCTCTTCGACCGGCGCTACCGTCTGCGGAATGCCATCATCGGCCTTCTTCATCGCGGCGAGATCGGATGCGAAGAGTCGGCCGCGCTGGATGTCACCAAAGACGAACTTGCCACGCAGAGCGGCGATGCGACCGTGGTACGCGAAGCCACCGCTGATCGCCTGGCCCTCGCTGTGGTCGTAGATCGCGACGGGATAGATGAATTCGTCCTTCGTCTTTCCGCTTAGAACGTCGGCTGGTAACTCGTACAGCTGGTTCAACGCACCGCCGGACCTGATCATCCCGTTCTCCCAGTAGCCCTCTCTCTTCATCCAGCCGTAGTTGCCGCCGTTGCGAACGATATTGACCTCTTCGATGTGGTTCATGCCGATGTCGTTGGCGAACATCGTTCCGTCGGTGAGATCCCATGACAGGCGGTGTGCGTTCCTGAATCCGTAGGCGTAGATCTCACCGAGCGTCTTCGGATCGTTGTCGGAGGCGAACTTGTTGGCCGGCGGAACCGTGTAGTCGCCGAGCCCCTTGGTCCCCTTCGTCACGGAAGGACTGCGCGGATCGATGCGCAGGATCGCGGTGATCACCGAGTCGAGCCGCTGCGTCTGCGCCGGATTATTCGCGTTCGGTCCACCGCCATTGCTGAAGCCGAGGTCGCTGCCACTGGTATAGAGCAGACCGTAGTCTTCAGAGCCCGGCTTCGCTGTCGGGTTGAAACCGACATACCCGAACGGGTGCGTCAGGTTCATCACGGTGTGGGCGACGCGAAGCAGCTCACGGCGGGTGCCCTCAAACGTATTCGCCGCCGGGTTGTTCGCCTTCCACTCCGTGATCACGTTGTGATGGGTCACGTCCTTCGCCGTGTACCCGGGTGGGATGAAGTTCGGCGTCGCGGGATTGCCCTGGGCTCGTTCGCCGTGCACGGTGTAGAAGAGCCCGTTCTTCGCGAACTCCGGGTGGAAATCGAAGCCGATGAACCCGCTCTCGAGACGGTTGTAGATCGCGTGCGGGAAGATCGGCACGATGCTCATGTAGACCGACGGCTGATTCTTGCCGTCGAGCCGATAGAGCAGGCCGCGCGAGTCGTTGGCAAACCGCCGGCCGTCCGGCAGGTCGCGAACGAAGCTCAGGCGGGCCCAGCCCGCCGGGTTCACGTCCTGATCCGGCTTGAGCATCGGGCGGGAATCGGGCAGTCGAACGAGATCGACGATCTCGATCGTCAACCCGCGCTTCTCCACCGGCGCCGGAATCGGGTTGCTGGTGATCTGCGCGTGAATACCGCTGACCGCGGCGATCACAGCGAAACCAAGGATGAGTGGCAATCGCGGGCGCATCTGGCCCTCCTCTGTTTGACGGATGAGTACTGTCGAGGACTCTAGAGGTGGTGCGGCCCGGTGTCAAGGTGCAGCAGGGCAATGGATACGTCCACGCGGGACCGGCTTGGCGTTATGCTGCGGGCAGTGTTGCTGTTTCGATTCGCCTCGGAACGGGACGTTCGTGCGCTCTTGAAACTTCGACTCGACGTCGACGCCGATCAGGCCAGGCGCTTTGGCAAGAATCGTTGGTCGACAACCATCAGTGAGGCGAGCGTCTCTCGCGGGCTCAAGGCATCGCGCGTGCTGGTCGCCGAACAGGACAAGACGATCGTCGCCGCGCTGCCGATGCAAACCAAAAAACCGTGGGCGATCGATCTCACGTACTTCACGCCCGTCGCGAAGGCCGTCTATCTTCACGACGTCAACGTCGACCCTCCATTGCAGCGAACTGGTGTTGGACGCGAAATGATCGAGCGTGCCAAGCGTGTGGCCCGCGAATGGCCGGTGGAGGCGATCCGTCTCGATGCGTACGACGGACCGTCTGGCGGCGGTCCCTTCTACAGGAAATGTGGGTTCACGGAGGTCGGGCGCGTCGTCTATCGAGGCGTGCCGCTCAACTACTTCGAGTTCCTGGTCTCGGCGGACCGGCGTTAGCCAGTTCGAGGAGGAATCGATGGCCCCGCGCACTGGTCATCGGCGGCACCCTCTTCATCCTTCACGACCGCCTCGCACCGGTACATCCTTCCTCAACTGAACACCACCTGGTCCGGATCCTGTCGCAACCGGAACGACTTTCTTGTAACGAATCGACACTGCTCCCGTAAGACCAAGTAGAAAGGCGCCATGGAACTGCTGAAGCGCTTCAGGCAGGGAGACCCGGAAGCCTTCGAGGCATTGTTCCGGCAGTTTCAGGCTGAGGTGTATGGGTGGATTGTTCGCATCGTTCGCGATCCCTCCGCGGCGGAGGACCTCACCATCGAGACCTTCTGGCGGATTCACCGCGCGCGAGGTCGCTTCGATCCAGGCGCTTCATTCGGCGCGTGGGCGCGGCGCATCGCCACGAATCTCGCGATCGATCATCTACGCCGGAAGCGTCCGGAACTAGCGCTTCCAGACAATCTGGCGGAGCCAACCTCCGCTGACTCGATCGTGTGCCGCGAGACGCGTCGGCAAATCGCTGAAGCCTTTCGTGGTTTGCCGTTGAAGCTTCGAGCGGCGGCGACACTCTCGTTGATCGAAGAACAGTCGCCGAAAGAAATCGCCGAAGCGCTCGGCACATCCGAAGGTGCAGTCCGGGTCAGGGTGTTACGCGCAGTTCGCCTCTTGCGGCAACAACTGAAGCGAGTGGGTGTGAAGCGATGAGCGAACAAGATCACGACGACATTCGCAGGCTCTTGCAAGACGCATTTCCGCCTGTGATCGCCGAGCTGGGGCGAGATCTCTGGCCCGCGATGTCGCGCACGCTGGACACGCGGTCGCGGCGGGTCGTTTGGTACGACTGGGCCCTGGCCGGACTGGCGGGTAGCGTGATCGCGGCGTTTCCCGACGTGATCCTCGTGCTCTTCTACCACTTGTGATCAGGAGAGAACCGTATGAACCATCCGTATCTGCGCGCCTACATGGCGGGGATTGTGGCGCCAACGGCTTTCCTGCTGGTGCCCATGGCCGCCTTTACGCTTTGGCGATTCGTGTTCGAGGTGCCGGTGCCGGTTGAGCGCGTCGTCGTCTTCCCAATGGCGATCATCCCGAACCTGTTTGGCCTCTGGAACATCATGTACGTGGGCCTCAGATCACGCAGTCCATTGTCGATCGGTGCGCATGGTGCGTTGCTGCCGTTTGTCATCATCCCCCTGGGCCTCACGCTGGGCAGCATGCTTGACGTGATTCACATCGCCCAGGACGGAGTGCACGCCTTCCAGGCGGTCAGGCTGCCGTACTCAACGGCCATCTTCGTGTTGCCGGTTGTCGTCGTCGTGTACTACCTCGTGTGGAAGTACGTGGTCGGTTTCTTGAACGACCTCGTTGGAATCGAGTGATACGAGGCGCAGCTACCGGCACGGAGGGGACGGTCAATGAACTCGCCAGTGAGCCGTCGTGAGTTCGTCGCACTCGGCGCGGGAGTCGTCGCAGGCGCTGCAATGACGCGCGCGACGTCGGATCACGACACCCCAACCCACCCGATTCGACACTTTGAGGTGCCGCTGCCGATCCCTCGTGTGTTGGAGCCGATCCGTACGGACGCGACCACCGATTATTACGAGATCGTCCAGCGCGAAGAACGCGTCGAGATCCTGCCAGGACGACACACGGTAATTTGGGGCTACAACGGGACGTTCCCCGGACCCACCATCAAAGCGCGGCGCGGCCGGACCGTCAGCATCCGTCACGTGAATCGATTGGGCACACCCACCGTCGTGCACCTGCACGGCGGCGTGACACCACCGGAGTCAGATGGTTTTCCGATGGACCACGTCATGCCCGGCGAGGCACGCGAGTACGTGTACCCGAATGCCCAGCGAGCAGCGACGCTCTGGTACCACGACCATGCCATGGATCACACGGGCAGGAACATCTACATGGGACTCGCTGGACTTTATCTGCTCGAGGACGATGAGGAGCGATCGTTGGGTTTACCGGAGGGACCCTACGACGTACCACTGTTGATCCAGGATCGCCTCTTCGCATCCGATGGATCGTTTCACCACAAGACGGTGAATCACCTCGGCGCGAAGAGTGGCACGATGCTGGTGAATGGCGCGCCATGGCCGCGGTTGGACGTGTCCACGCGAGCGTGTCGATTCCGCATCGTCAACGGCTGCAATGCCACGCCGCTGCGTCTCGCCCTCAGCTCTGGCGATCCCCTGATTCAGATCGCCACTGACGGCGGTTTGCTGCCGGTTCCCGTTGTATGCCGGCAGATCCCACTCGCTATGGCCGAGCGCGTCGAGATCGTCATTGATTTCTCGCGGCATTCCCTGGGCACGAACATCGTCTTGCAGAATCTGAACACCCGTGGTGCAACGGGGCCGATCTCGAATGAAATCATGCAGTTTCACGTCGGGCGCGTGGAGCATGACAGCCGCACCATGCCCACGCACCTCGCCGAAGGCCAGCCGGTCGACCGCTCGGCGGCGATCCGCACCCGGCAGTTCGTCTTTTCGGTGCGGCCATCCTTCGGTCCCCGTCCTGGCCCGAGTTGGCGTATCAACGGCCGGCGCTTCGACCCGGAGACGCCTATTGCGTCGCCAGGCTACGGCGACGTCGAGATCTGGCGTTTCATCAACAAGAGATTCCTGGGTGTGCTCGGCATCGTGCATCCGGTCCACGTTCACCTCGTGACATTCAAGGTGCTGGAGCGGAACGGCAGGCCTCCGCTCGCTCACGAAACGGGCTGGAAGGACACGGTGGCTCTGGATCGGGATGAAGAAGTGAGCGTGATTGCCAAGTTCGAGGGATATCGGGGTCGCTACCTCCTGCATTGCCACAATCTGGAGCACGAGGATCACAGCATGATGGCGCGATTTGATGTTGTGTGACGCGGGTGCATGGTCCTGGCGGATTTCCTCGAATCGAAGTAGTCTCGCCGTTCTGGAGCCCGACATGTCCACGAATACCCGCCGCGTTCTCTTTCCCCTCGCCCTGGCTGTGATGTTTCTGGTGACCGTCGCCCTGCCGACGGCCCCTGTCGCCGCCCAACAGGCCAGCACACGGCCACCAGCTTTCGAGCTCGATCCCAAGTGGCCGACAATCCCGAACAACTGGGTGCTCGGCGAGGTCTCGTCGATTGCCGTCGACTCGCGGGATCACATCTGGGTACTTCATAGGCCGCGGTCGATCCCGGCGGAGAAGCGCGCGAACGCCGCGCCTCCGGTTCTCGAGTTCGACACTGCCGGCAAGCTGTTGAGCAGCTGGGGTGGTGACGCGCAGGGCTACGACTGGCCCGAGCGCGAGCACGGCATCACCGCCGACGCGAAAGGCTTCATCTGGATCAGCGGCAATGGTGGCTGGCCGAAGGTTGCGCCCGGTGGCAGCACCGACGACATGATCCTGAAGTTCACCAACACCGGTAAGTTCGTGATGCAGATCGGACGCCGTGGTCAGAGCACGGGCGACTCCGATACGACCAACGTTCACCAGCCTGCCGATGCGTTCGTGCACACCGCCAGCAACGAGTTGTACGTCGCCGACGGCTACGGCAACCACCGCGTGATCGTCTTCGATGCCGAGACCGGCAAGTTCAAGCGCACGTGGGGTGCGTTCGGCGGAAAGCCCGAGCCCCCTGCCCCCGCCGCCCCACAAGCGTCCGGCAGTGCTCCGGCACCGGCGAATCCGGATGGTCCTTCGCAGTACGGACTCGTCCACGCCATCAAGGTCTCGAACGACGGCATGGTCTACGTGGCCGATCGCGTGAACAACCGGATTCAGGTCTTCACGACGGAGGGTAAGTACCTGCGTCAGGTGAAGGTCACCAACGAGGGTGGCGTCAACCCGGTGCCGGCCGGGTTTGCCTTCTCTTCCGATCCAAAGCAGCAGTACCTCTACGTCGTCGACTCCGGTCCGATGCGGGTGGTGATCTTCGATCGCGAGAAGCTGACGCAGATCGGCGCGATCGGCATGCGCGGACCCAAGCCGGGTGACTTCGACATCGTCCATCACATGGCCGCCGACTCGAAGGGCAGCCTGTACACCGCGGAGATCGTCACCAATCGCCGGGCGCAGAGGTTCGTGCTGGCGCGCTAGGTTGAGGCAACATTCAATGACTGCACATGACTACGACACACCGAGGCACAGAGGCACAGAGGAAAACCATCGAATTCTCGGTGCCTCACAGCCTCTGTGTGTCGGAGTGGGTCATAAGCGCATCGCCGTAAGTTTTCTCCTTGCGCTCTTCCTCGCGACCTCGGCCTACGCCGACGAAATCAAGGTGATGACCTCGGGCGCGTTCACGGAGGCGTATCAGCAGCTCGTTCAGCAGTTCCAGAAGACCACGCGTCACACCGTCACGACCATGTTCGGTGCCTCGATGGGTGGCGCGAAGGACTCGATCCCGATGCGACTCGGTCGCGGCGAGCCGGTCGACGTGGTGATCGTGATCGAGAGCGCACTCGAACCATTGATCAAGGCAGGGCACGTCGCCAGCGAGAGTCGAGTTCAACTCGCGCGATCGATGATCGGCGTGGCCGTGCGCAAGGGCGCGCCGAAACCCGACATCAGTTCGGTCGCTGCCCTGCGGCAGTCATTGCTGCAGGCGAAGTCGATCGCCTATTCCGCCAGTGCCAGCGGAACCTACGTGTCGACCGAACTTTTCCAACGGCTCGGTATCGCCGACCAGGTCAAGGGAAAGTCGAAGCGCATCGAAAGCGAGCGCGTCGGGGCCGTCGTCGCCCGCGGCGACGCGGAGCTCGGCTTTCAACAGGTCAGCGAACTGCTGCCGATCGACGGGATTGACTATCTTGGTCCGTTGCCGGCCGAGGTTCAGCAGGTGTCGATCGTGACTGCCGCTCTTGCCACGAAGGCATCGGCGCGAACGGCGGCGAAGGAACTGATCGACTTTCTCGCATCACCGGCGGCGGCCACGACGATACACAAGACCGGTCTCGAGCCGGTGGTGGCAACGACCTCGGCCCGCTGAGCCACGAAGGTTTTAGCCACGAGGATCACGAAGACTTCGCGCCACGACGATTACGAAGACTAAGCCGTCGCTTGAGTGGGCGGCCTCAATCGGACAACCCGTGATAGGTCAACACCGCGCGACTACTGGTTACCCATCCTAGTTCCATATGGCGACGGAGGACGTGAACAGCATTGTAATTTCGCTGGCCACGGACACCCGTCGATGAGAGCTGGAACCTATGGGACCGCTAGACGTTCGTACCAAGCCTCGGCGAACCGGAACGGAACCTCGGGGCACTCGCCATAGCAAGAACCGAGAGGTCCTCCGGTTGCTCACGGGCAGCCAGTCGCTGAACATCGTGATCGCAGGCAGCGACCTCCCTACCACCTAGTGCTTGACGCATATATATATCACTTGATATATAGTTGCCGTGCCAAGACCGCAGCCCGACGCGTTCCTGCCGCTCAAGAGCAACTGGTTCCACATCCTCGTCTGCCTCGTCGAGGGCGAGCAGCATGGCTACGGCATCATGCAGGACGTGCTGGAACGGAGCGGCGGAAAGGTGCGACTGTGGCCAGCAACGCTGTACGGCTCGTTGAAACGGCTGATCGAGAAGGGCCTGATCGCCGAGTCCGGCGAGCGTCCAGCGCCTGAGCTCGACGATGCCCGTCGTCGGTATTACAAGCTCACCCCGCTCGGCCGGCAGGTGCTCGATCTGGAAAGTCAACGGCTCAAGGATCTGGTGCGGGTGCTCGATGCAAGACGCCGTCAGGAGGCGCGATCGTGAGCACGTTCGTGATGGGGTGCTGTCGCGCCTATCGGCGCATTGCGCGCGCCTTTCCTCACCAGTACCGGGCGATCTGCGGTGATGCACTGGAGCAGCTCGGCGAAGACCTCGTGCCGCGTGTGTGGCAGCAGCAGGGTGTCGTCGGGTTGATTCGGCTGTTTGGCGATCTCGCGTTACGTCTGCCATGCGAACACTTCTCGACGTGGGCAGACAGATTGAGGGAGGCAACCATGGCAGATGATGTCTTCGAAGGTACGTGGCGCGCCAGGCAGAGCGAGCCCTCGCTGTGGAAGGTCGATCGGCCGGCGCCGCAGCAGGCCTATCTGCGGTTCGAGCCGACCGACACCGGGTACCTGATGACGGCATACGGCGTGGTGAACGGTGAGGCGTGTGCAGAGCGCCCGCAGATGATCATCGCGGACGGACGTCGCCGCCCCTTGCTCGACTTGAGCGGACGTCCGATCCCGGGTGTGCCTGCAGGCGCGATGACGTTCGGCAGCCGGCCGGATCCCCAAACCCTCGAGCTCGGTTCAGAGGTGGAGGGTCAAGTGCTCGTGGCCGGACGGTACGAGGTATCCGCCGATGGAAAGACGCTCACCGTCACGAACAAAGGCAGCGGACCCAAGGGAGGGCCATTCGAAGTCGTGATGGTGCTCGAGCGGGTCGTCCCGGATCCCTACTAAGTCCCATGCAACCTCGCGTCGACAGGCATCGGCTCACCTTCGTGCTGCTGGCGTGGCTCGGAGGGGCTACGGTCTGCTTCGCGCAGGACGTCGCTCGGATGGATCAGGTCGTGCAGTCCTATGTCAGCAATGGAACCTTCGCCGGTTCCGTGCTCGTCGCCCGCGGCAGCGACGTGATCGTCAGCAAGGGCTACGGTCTGGCAAACGTCGAGTGGAACGTCCCGAGCAGTCCGAGCGCACGGTTCAAGGTGGCGTCGATCACGAAGCAGTTCACGGCCGCCGCGATCCTCCTCCTCGAAGAGCGCGGGCGACTGAAGATCGATGACCTCGTCAAGACGCATCTGCCCGAGGCGCCAGCGACATGGGACCGCATCACGGTCTTTCATCTGCTGACGCACACCGCCGGATTCCCGGGCCTGCCGCCCACCGGTCGCCAGGCACTGGTCGACAGCGCAGACGGCACGGTCGCGGGATTTGTCACCGCGCTGATGCAGCGGCCACTCGAGTCGCAGCCGGGTGGGCGCTTCAACTACACGAACTCGGGCTACCTCGTCCTCGGTCACCTCATTCAGAAGCTCACTGGCCAGTCGTACGAGATGTTCATCCGCGAGAACTTCTTCACGCCGCTTGGCATGAAAGACTCCGGGCTCGACAGTCCCGCAGTGATCTCGCGTCGCGCCGGGTCCTACACCGTGACGCCCATCGGTCTCGTCAACGCCTCCCAAGCTTCTGATCGAATCGTTCCGAACACGGCGGCGGGCTTGTACTCGACGACAGAAGATCTCGTGCGGTGGCAAAGCGGTTTGTACGGCGGCAAGGTGATCTCGAACGCGTCGCTGCAGAAGATGACGACGCCCTTCAAGGGCGATTACGGGCTCGGTGTGTACATCCGAACTGTTGACGGCCGTCGAGCGGCGACACACGGCGGCGGCGCGCCGCCGTTTGCCAACTTGACGTATTTCTTCGATCGCGGTGTCTCGGTGGTCGTGCTCGGC